>DAOVXH010000015.1 GCA_030636255.1 Methanomassiliicoccales archaeon | reverse complement strand
GCCAAATTCCCTTGAATGGGGCGTTAGCACAACCGGAACATTGAAGGTCTCCTGGCCAGACATGGCAAAAAGACCGTCAGCATCAATGACCAGGGGTTTGTCAATGCATGCTATTAATTTTCTCACTGCCTCAATTGTTTCAGGCTCCCGACCCAGACCGGGACCTATAAGCACTGTGTCAGCAGCTTCAATGAGCTCCGCTATCTGGGCCTGATGTTGAGGTTCTAAAAAAGTTCCCGGCAATGGCCTGACAATGAAATTCGGGCTGTAACTGGCTATCACAGATGCGCTTGACTCGGGAGTTGCAATGGTAACCAGATCCACGCCTGTGGAATGGGCAGCAAATGCAGATAATGCTGGAGCACCGGTGTATGGACCGCCGCCAATTATCAACAGATGGCCGTTCTGGCCCTTGTGTGAATTAGCCTTTGGGATAGGATAGTGAACCATGTCCCCGGGCCCAAGAAAATCAGAAGCTTCTTTTGGTATGCCAATATCAATTATTTCAATCTGGCCTGAATTCTCAGGGTTCATTCCGGTTTTTGAGTCATGCATTGTTAGGGTTATGGAGGGCTTCACTGCCAGCTCTGTTCCAAGACCGCTGGGAACATCTATTGAGATTACCTTTGACTTGGAGGCGTTTATCTGGCGTATCCAGGTGGCATATGGCTCCCTGGGTGCTGCCTTGAGACCGATTCCCAGCATTGCATCAACAATGAAAGGATGACCGGCCAGTATCTCGGGATTTGCATTTTCGATTATGGTTACAGATGAAGGAAGTTTAAAGATATTGCTGCTGGATGTGAGTGTGCGAGTATTGGACTTGAGCTTGACCAGAGCAATAGTAACACGCCAACCTGCTTTGTCAAGGTACCTGGCTATTACTGCACCGTCCCCACCATTATTCCCTGTGCCGCAGACAATTACTATCTTGCTGGGCTTGGATAGTGACATAATAAACTCTGCTGAAAACCTACCGGCATTTTCCATTAGCTGGTCTCCTGGGATGCCAAGTGCCTCGGCATTCACGTCAACAACCCTGGCTTCTATTGCATCAATCATCTTCTGTCTCCTCCAGATAAAGGTCCATAATTTTCTCATATAATTTGAAATCATCGCTCTCTGCAAATCTCTGAATAACATCTTCAGGAAGTTTCTCCAACATTTCGTCCATGACTGCCAGGAGACTGGTCAACTCTTCCTTGTGCTTGGGGTCGTGATGTGTTTCCGGAGCCTGGGTCTTTTGTGCGGTCATTTTCGCCTCAATTTTGGAGATGGTTTCTTTCATCTCATTGTGCCGCTTCTCGTATTCAACCTCGCGTTCCATCAATTCCTTCATGCGCTTTTCCAGATTCTGCTTTTCAGATACGGCATCAGAAAGCTCCTTTTCCATACGACTTAGTTGACTGGCAAGCCCCTGAGAACGCATGGAATCCACAATTTCTGATTCTGTTATATTTCTGGCAACATCCACAGTTAATTTATCACGCATTTTACTGAGAATTCTGTACTCTGGCTGGAAATGGCTTCCCCTTACACTTATGATTCCAATCTCAAGAGTGTCTCCCACTGTACGAATATCGATTATGCCATCAAATACTTCCTCCAGGGCAGCATTAATATGAGAATCATGGGCATCTCTTTCCATGAGTACAAAGGATGTGAATTCCCTGTTGGAAAGCTTGGCTTGCATTGACTGGGCAAATGCATATACCTCTCTTATGTCAAATAACCTCAATGCAGGCGAGAGAACTTCCAGAACTGCCATTGATGTTACCTGGTCATTTATTTGTCTGAATGCATAGTCCATACCAACACCCAGATGGGTTACATCCTTAGAAGTTCGAATAATACCCTCCTCAACTTCCATCCCCAGGACCTTGGAACCTTTCTGGCCAAACCAGTCCACTATCTGAAGGAGGCCTCGGTCAATAAGGCCCTTTCTGCTGAGGCCCTGTTCAGACATCCAGTCACCAATCTGATCAGAGTTGATTGAGGATAATGCTAGAAGTATGGCATGACCTTCTTTCTGGGCGCCCATAAGCACAGGTTTAACATACTCAACCGGCATGATTGATGTTGATAGCCAGACAAGGAAAGAACGCCCAACAGGAAGCCCGCCAGCAGATATTGATTCTATACCAGGCAAACCCAATGAGCCCTTCTCATCATCATTGTCAAATGGAATAATTTGGCTCTCTTGTTCATCGCCAGAAATTAAAAGACCCCTATCTGTGACCTCCATGCTGAGTCTTGAAGTGCTGTATGCTCCACCTGAAAGGCCGGTTATTCGAAATGATGATTTTGCCTTACCATGCTCAATTGTTCTGTGAATTAACAATGTGCCATCAAAGACATCATCAAGGATTCCCACCTGTTCCATTGTGTGTACATCAGGATTCAATAAAACAAGGCCAGTGCATTTTGCATTCTTTAGCTTGGCCCTTACAGAGTTCAGAAAATCATGAACCCTTTCAAAACCCTCTGTGACTATAGTGGTGGATGCCATGTCCAAAACCAGGCGTTTCTGGGAATGGGCCTTTGCCTTTCTCAGTGCCAGGTCAATGCCAACAGCGAGGTTTGTAAGGTCATTGGAGACCTTTATCATTCCAAGGGATTCATCGATGCTGGTCACACGCTCAGTATATCGAGAGTGCCAGTCAACAAATATAAGACGTTCTGTTGCAAAGGCTGTATCAATGTTTACGCCAGCAGATTCTAAACTTTGGCGAATGCAGCTCGGTGAGTTTCTGGAGCTCACTACAATACCACATCCATTATTGTCAAGACCTTCCTTTAAGAATGCCAGGGAAAGAATATCCTTCTCAACACCTGCTGGCCCCTTTAGAATTAAGGTGTCATCTCTGCTAATTCCGTCCCTGAGAAGACCATCGATGGGTTTAACCCCAAATGTTGTGATATCAGAAAATGCCCCATTGAAGATTCTCTTGACAATGCCCAATTCTTCTGGCAAATCACCATAGCCTGCTATAATCGTCTCAACCAGGGCGGTGGAAAGGTCCATACTCTCTGTTGCTGTGGAAAGATCATCTATTGCCTCAGTAACCCCTGTACCCTCATTGAATTCAAACCAGGCAGCATCATCGGAAACCGAATGAAGTGGCTTACAGGCCTTGAGATGTTTGACTACCTTATCAGTGAGGGAAGAATTATCTTCAATGGACTTTGCATAAATCTGCAAAAATATGCGTTTTACCTTTTCAAGATCCTCAAAATTTTCAACGCTAGCTGCTGTACCTGATGCCCCTATGGCAAATATCTCTGGAAGTGCATTCACAACATCGGCTATCTCATCCTCAAGATACTTGGCCTTGAATAATCGAACTGCCTGGCCTATACGTTTATTGGATTCCTCAGCACCAACAAATACTTCCAGATACTCTCCAATAGTGAAAACCATAGAACCAAGGGCTCTCATGACCTCGGAATTATCTGGCAGGTTTTCTGGATTTACTACAAGATTGTCAGTTACAACCAGATGTTCCAAAACAGGGTGCTCCCTCTTGCAGCCAGCAATCACATTATCTATTTTTAATTCCAGCAATAAAGTCTTGTTATCCTGGAAGATGGTTGCTAATAGGTCTGCAATTAATGTGGTGCTATTGATGGCCATTATATCCCCCGGCCAGCCAGACCATTAGAACACTTTGGATTCGGCTGACACATTGATTCCACTGGAGGTTATGAGCATGGGATGTTTCATGGTATCGTGCTTGGTGAACCTCATTTTTCTTACGGTTATGGTTCTCCGGAGCTCACCCTTCACATCCTCCAGACCAAATACAATGAATGAATCGGCAATGAACTGCTCTATGCCATATCTTGTCAGTTGTCCGCCTTCAAGGGATTCTGTAATGAGAAGTGAAGTTATGTCTCTTTCCTTCAGGAAGCCAGCAAATTTGAATAATTCTCTTCTTAAAAGTCCTGGTGAATCCTCATAGTACAAACCAACTGCAGTAATAGAATCAAGAGCCAATCTCTTTGCTCCGGTGTAATCCATGAGATTTTTCAGAAGGTCTATCAATGCACTGAAACCAACTACTCCCTCTTCCTCTGTTGCATTTACACGGCGCCTTACTTCTCCCAGATCCAGCAAGATAAATTTTCCAGATGCCTCGTACTCTGTTATATCCATGCCATAGGCGTTCATAGCCCTGATTATGTTCTCACGGGGTTCCTCAAGAGTTAGATAAATACCGGTCTCATCATGATCCTTAACACCATTGTAGATGTATTGAATGGACATCAAACTCTTTGCACTACCTGCCGGTCCGCTGACCAGGTTAACGGTCCTCTCAGCAAAACCCCCGCTAATCAATTCATCCAATCCAGGAATTCCTGTTGGCACCCTGCTCTTTATCATTTCATCACCATGTTTCCATTTGTAGCTAGTCTCTTAATGTTCTTGACTATATCTTCGGTTTCATCTGCAAGAAAGAACGGCAGAACGGTCTTGAGTCTTATGGCCAGTACAGAGACTTGATCTGGGGTGATATTATTTAGGTCAAGGCCTAAATCCGTGGTTTGTTTGGAAAGTATATAGACGCTCATGCGCCCAAGCGAACTACCTTCCATTATCTTAAGTATACCAGTGCCCAGCTCATTCATCTCAATCGCCCAGTATCCCCAACCGGCTTAATTCTCCAAGTATCAATTGAGCGCGTTCTTCTTCAAAGCAGCTCTTAACGGATGTTGAAACCATAACCTGTGCAGTAGCTTTTCCGAATGCTGTAACAAGTGCAGTATTCAAAGCAGCCAGTGATTTGGATGGGTTCTCCTTTTCAAAGTCACCCTCTCCCAGGTTAATAATATTCCTGGCCATCTGCGGCCCTATGGCTTTACCAAGGGTCTTGTACAATTCTCTATATATCTGCTCAGCAGATTCTGCGTTCAGCACTTCCAAATTATGCCCCCACAACCGTGTTATGTCTAGAATGTTAACTTGATATTTATGTCTTTGTACAATTATGGGGATGCTGAAAGGAAAAACTAATTGACCCATACGGGTTGTGAATTTTTCTACCAACGAAAAAAAGCAATAATTCACGAGCGGATGGGTTCACGTATATAATTTAAATAAAAGATGAGTGGGCCCATCCAGATTTGAACTGGAGATCTTCGCCATGTCAAGGCGACGTCCTAACCAACTAGACCATGAGCCCGAGATGTACGTAGTACATTGAGGGAGATGGAATGCAAAGCATTCCAGCGTACCTCGAAACACCACGTGTTTCGACTTATCAGCATTCCTTGCAGCCTCGAAATGTGGACATTTCGAGTTGTTTTTGTGCGTATGCAGTAAGAACACCTGAATATCCAGATGTTGAAATACTTTTCCTTGCTAGTTGCCTATGTAATTCATCCTAACATGCACAATCCCAGCTTCCAGAAACTCCTCTCCAGCAGCCACAAAGCCCAAATTTTCATAGAATTCCAAGGCCCATACCTGTGCATTGCCCCATATCTGCACATCACCGAGTTTTTTTGCCTCTTCTATCAGCTTCAACATTATAGCCTGGCCTGCGCCAAGTCCCCGGGATTCCTCCAGAACTGCAACCCTGCCAAGCTTTACCTGGTTCCCATGCTGCACAAGCCTGCCAGTTCCAATGAACTTGTCGCCATACTGGCATATCACATGAGTGGCTATCTCATCGTATTCGTCCATCTCTATTGAAATTGGAACATCCTGGCCCTTGACAAAAACCTCCATGCGGATGGACCTGGCCATGTCCATTTCTTCTGAAGTCTGGATAACTTTGCACACTGGCTTCATTGAAAAGGCATAATATGCAACAGAATAAGAACTTTCGCCGAACTTGCGAAATGTAGTTTCGCCCACCTCCCAAAACCTTCTTTATAGCAAGGCCAATTCACCATTGTGTATATTGAGCATCAAATGGTAGTGCCAGATTCTCTTGAGCAAAGGCATTATCAACAGTCAATAGCGGATTCTGTGAATAAGAGGTCAACCCTTGTTGTTCTGCCAACTGGCATGGGTAAGACCATAATTGCGATTCTGGTTGTTGCAGAGACCCTTCGCACAAAGCGTGGAAAAATACTATTTATGGCACCGACCAAACCGCTAGTGGAGCAGCATCTTAGATTCCTGAAAAAGCATGTTATTTCTGAACCTCCTGTTCTGCTCACTGGTGAAACTCCGCCAGCCAAACGAAAAAAGATGTGGAATGAAAGCCAAATAATTGTTGCAACACCACAGGTAATTAGTAATGATTTGGTCTCAGGCCAAATTGACCTGAATAATGTTTCGCTGATTGTCTTTGACGAGGCACATCGGGCTGTGGGGGACTATGCCTATGTGTTCATTGGCGAGAAATATCGCCGGGTAAAATCCGGACATGCACTGGGAATGACTGCATCTCCTGGCAATGACCCAGATAAGATTTTAGAGGTCTGCGAGAACATTAATATCGAGGGCGTGGAAATAAGGCATGAATATGACCCAGACGTTGTCAAATATGTTCATGATATCTATGTCAAGTGGATTGAGATTGATATTCCCAAGGAACTGAAACAAGTCATCCTGTATCTGAAAAAGGCTCAGGATGAGCAGGCAAATGCTCTTCGCAGGGCAGGATATCTGAAGAAGGGCACTTATGTGAGCATGAAAGATTTGCTGGCAGCCCAACGGATTATACAGGGCCAGCTTAGAACCGGAAGCAAATCATCCGACGCATTCAGTGCCGCTACAACCATTGCCATTGCTATGAAGCTGAATCATGCTCTTGAGCTTGCTGAAACCCAGGGCGTTGCTGCACTCCAGGCATACTTCGAGAGATTGGTTAAAGAGGCAACATCCAGGGGTTCTAGTCGCGCGGCAAAACAGTCCATTTCACTTCCAAAAGTGCAGATGGCAATGAAGGAGGCAAACAGGCTGGAAGCTGCCTCTGTGGAATCTCCAAAGCTTGGTCGTGTGAAACAATTGGTTGTGCAACAGCTAAATCAGAAGCCAGATTCAAAAATTATTGTTTTCACGCATTATCGAGACACTTCTGAAATGGTTGCCGAAGCATTGGCCGAGATAAGCATCATCAGACCAGTGAGGTTTGTTGGCCAGGCAACCAAAGGAAAAGATAAGGGAATGAGCCAGAAAAAGCAGGTTGAAATTTTGGATAAATTTCAGGATGGTGAGTTCAATGTCCTTGTGGCTACCAGTGTTGCCGAAGAAGGTCTAGATATTCCTTCAACTGAGCTGGTTGTTTTCTATGAACCCGTTCCTTCTGAGATAAGGACAATTCAGCGCAGGGGCAGAACCGGCCGGAATAAGACTGGCAAGGTTGTGATTCTGATTTCCAAAGGAACTAGAGATGAAGCCTATTACTGGAGCTCAAAGCACAAGGAGGCCAGGATGCACAGGGAACTGGAGAAGCTCCGGAAGGATTTGCAAAAGAACATTGTTGTTGGTGGGCCAACAGCCCCAAGCTTCGAGAGTGCAGGCATTCGTTCCAAACTGAAAAAGGTTGAGGAAGAAGTGCCAGATTCCAAGGACCAGAGCACTTTGGTGGACTTTGGGCCCAAAAAAATTAAGGCAAAAGAAGAGGAGCCAATTCTGAAAATCATTGCAGATACCCGGGAATTCAAATCTTCAGTGGTACGAAATTTGGCAACCTGGGATGTTATTGTAGAATCCAAGCAGCTGGATGTAGGTGATTATTTGATTTCCGAAAGGGTTGGGGTTGAAAGAAAGGAGGTTGATGACTTTCTGTCTTCAATGATGGACGGCCGTTTATTCTCCCAGGTTAAGGCCCTGAAGCGGGCATACCAGTCGCCCCTGATTATTATTGAAGGCGAGAGCCTGTTTAATCGCAGACAAATACCTGCCGAGGCAATTAGAGGAGCATTGGCCAGCATAACAACGAATTTTGGAGTCCCACTGATGTTTACTGTAGATGATGAGGACACAGCACAATTTTTGCTCACCCTGGTGAAACGAGAGGTTGCAGAAGGCCGGACACCTGGCATACGCGGCGAGAAAGGAACCATGCTGGTTCAGGAACGTCAGCAGTTTATTCTAGAGGGACTGCCTAATATTTCAGGAATAAAAGCTCAAAGATTATTATCTCATTTTGGCAGTGTGAAAGCAGTGCTGGAGGCCCCGGAAAAAGAGCTAATGAAGGTCCAGGGAATAGGCAAGGTAATTGCCAAGGAAATTCGGGCAACACTTGAAGCCCCCTACTATTCAAAAGAGAAAAAGGAGGATTAACTTGCTGGCCCTCCGAATACCAAGCCAGCATGCCGAGGCAGCCAGAGTCCTCATTCAGGACGCACGAATTTTAAACAAGTATCATAGAATTTTTAATGAAAACGATATCACAGAAATTCCACTTCTGGAACAGCCAGATAGTGAACTTGAGGGCTCATTGAAAGCCCTGGGCGGCGAAATTATTGATGACCGGGATTATGCGCCAAGAGATACATTCAGGGACATTCACAAGGAGATACTGGATGCCATTGACGTCCCCGAAGAGATTAAATCAAAACTACCAAAACGCTGGGAGCAATTAGGCCACGTTTTAATTTTAAAAATTGATGATGAACTGGAAGACTGGCAGGAGGAGATTGCAGTCACCTATGCCAAAATTTTGGATGTGGACACGGTGCTCCGGGACACAGGGGGCATTGAAGGCCAGTTCCGGGAGCCGGTCATGGAACTGCTCATTGGCGATAATACTGAAACCATTCATCTGGAAAACAGCATCAAATACTGCCTGGACGCTGCAAGAATAATGTTCTCCAGCGGCAATGTGGATGAGCGGATAAGAATGGCCAGTGTTTGCGAAAAGGGTGAAACAGTGGTTGATATGTTCGCCGGAATCGGATATTTTACACTGCCCATGGCTGCGCACTCTGAGCCAGCCAGAATAATCGCCCACGAGATTAATCCACGCTCTCACAAATACCTGAAAATGAACTCCCAGTTAAATGGAGTTGGGAAAATTGTGGAGCCAGTGCTTGGAGATTGCCTGGATGCTGAAGAGGGCATAGCAGACAGAATTGTAATGGGCTATGTTGGTACAACCCACGAGTATTTACCGAAGGCCATGAAGATTTTGAAGGATACTGGTATTATTCATTACCATGAGACCTGCCCGGACAGACTGATGCCAGATAGGCCGCAGGAACGGGTTATTGGGGCCGCCCTAAAAGCTGGAAAATCTGTTGAGATGATGGAGATGCACACCATCAAGACCTACTCTCCTGGGGTGGTTCATGTGGTTGTTGACGTGGCAATTTCATAAAACAGACCAAAAAATTTATAATGTTATAACGTTATAACAATACTTATGGCAGAAGTGTTTGAAGCAAAGCTCCGCCGTGTCGGCAATTCCCTGGGTATAATCATTCCAAAGGAGATTATTTGGGAGGCTGGCCTAAAGGAAGATGACACTATTCAAGTATCCATCATATCATCCCATCGGGAGAATAGGGCTCGTATTTTGCGTTCCATTGCTGGAACATGCAAGGGCACAGAGCCATTTGAGCGGAAGAAGGAGGACAGGTACTGATGTTCCTGGACACATCCGCAATTGTTGAGCTTTTCAGGAACGAGTCAGGCAGCCCAATGTTTGAGAAGATATTTGAGATAATCGGCAATGAGCCATTGTACATCTCTGTTGTCCAGTTGGCTGAATTTTCAGATTGGAGTATCAGAAATGGCCATGATGTTTCGGACCAGGTAAACATCCTGAAAATGCTTGTGAACATCCTACCTATGAACGAAATAATCTGCCTCAAGGCCAGCCAAATGAAGAATGAAATGCGGCAGAAAGGAATTGAGAAGTTCGGCCTACTGGACGCAATCATTCTTTGCAGTGCCATGTCTATTAATCAAAAGCTGCTGACCATTGATACATATTTCAGGGAAGCCGAAGGAGTGATAATTGTTGAATAAGAAACAAGTGCCAGCAAGTGGCAAAAACCTTATAAACTATAGCCGTTATAGTGACTATAGTGATATGATGAAGACCACAACAATCCAGGTTGATATTAGGATAAGGGATCTGCTTCGGTCATTTGGCAGGAAAGGCGACACTTACAATGAAATAATTGACAGTCTTATTGAGAGAGCCAGATATGTTGAGTTCATGGAAGATAGTTATAAAATACTGGACTCAAAAGAGAGCTGGTCCAGCCTGGATGATTTATAATGTCCAAACAAATTTTGCTTTCACCAAGGGCCCAGAAGGACTATGCTGTACTGGAAAAGAAAGTTCGTGAAAGAATTAAGAAGTCACTGCAGGAACTGGCTACTGGCTCAAAGATATTGGACATCAAAAAGCTCAAGGGGGTTGGTGACCGTGAGGACTTGTTTCGTCTGAGAGTCGGCGATTACAGGATTACTTATTATCCTGAGCCAGACATTATCAAAGTAATTCGGATTGACCACAGGGGTAAGGGGTATAATTGGCTCAACTAAATGATGCAATAATCACCAAAGATTCCCTAACATAAATCGAACCATCATAGAGAACTTCCCTGGCATGGAGTTCTGATTTTACAATATAGAAGCCAGAATCCTTCAGCATATCAATTATTTCTTCCTCCAGGTAAAATCTACAGATGAGCTTGTCACCCCTGAGAAAAGTGTCTGGCATTATCTCTACACCCTTGCCCCATCTCATGTCCTTGGGTGTGAATACCTCGAAGAGTGCCACGCCTTCGGGGGAAAGTACCCTGGCTATCTCTTTCAAAATCGCCTCGCTGTCACCGGGAATGGCATGTGTCAAAACATGCCTGCAAATTATTGAGCTGAATTTTTCGGCCCTGAAAGGCATAAGCCTGGCATCCCCAATGGTCTTGTGCACTTCAAGCTCACTCATTGGCAGAACTTTGAATGATGAGGGGGCAATATCCAGGCAGACTAAATTATCAGCAGTTTTCACAAGCTGGCTGGCAGTGTTTCCGTCTCCTGAGCCTAGTTCCAGCACCAGACCGTCCATGAATAAAATATCCGAATAACTAGCCAAGTCAAAATAGCCGCGCCATTGAGTTCCTTTTGCCTCATAGGATGCATTCCATTCCATTGGATATCTGGCTTTGTCAAGTTCTTGCTCTGTCATATTGCATTATCCTCTTCAAATCTGACATATAATGAACCAATGGTGTAATTATAGGTTTGTTCAATATTTCATTTACAGATATTTACCGCAACTATCGCACCAGTTCCCGTTGGGAGGAACGAACCTAGACTGGCGACCGCATCCAGGGCAGTACGTAGGAGGGGGCGGGGCCTGGGTCTGGTAGTTCGGCGGAGGGAAAGCCGAAGGCACAAATTTCTGCGGTTTAGAAGCTTCATCATCAATGACCTTCACACATAAGAAGAATATCAGAACAATCACAGCAATGACTACTATCACGGAAATTACTATCCACATAAGAATGGTTTTCAAACCGTCCAGGTCGATGTCAAATGGTATGCTTTCAGGATCATTGGGGTCGGTTCCAGCATTGTACTCTGCCAGATTGTCAAAGATATCATTGTCTGGATCACCAGTCGCATTCTGGTCCAGGTCGCCAAAATTTGTTATTTCCCAGGAATCCGGAAGGCCGTCATCGTCACTGTCAATTATCTCCACCAATGGATCGCTTGAGTCCATTGGGTCAGTGCCATTGGTATACTCGTCCAGGTTATCATGACCGTCATCGTCCGGGTCATCGGTTGCGTCTTGATTCAAGTCTCCAAAATTATTATTTTCCCATATATCTGATAGGCCATCAGCGTCCGAATCTGGGTCAGTGGAAGCCGGGGTGCCAGCATGATATTTTAGTTGGTAATTATTAATAGAAAATTGGGAGATGTGTGGCATACCATTGTTGTCAGCAACTACTGAACACAAATCTCCATCCATTTCTGTCCTCACTGCTTCAAATTCCCAGTTAGAGTCTGTTTTTTGTCCATATATCAGACTGTAACTTACGAATATTGCTGCATGAAGGCCATCATTGGAATCTATGTACAGGTCAAGATAATCCATTCCAGAATATATCATATCCAGAGGTTCGGATAGCCATGAGCCTCCATTTTTCCACATGTGCTGGAAGCCAATCAAAATATGGGGATTACCAGAAGAATCCACGTCCATGGAAACCGCTCCACCTGTAATTCCGCCGTCCATCAATTTCTCGAATTGCCAGCTTCCTCCGGAAACTGGTCTTGATGCATAGATAATTTCATTTGCACTGGCATTCTCATAGACCACGTGTATGTCTCCTCCACCGATGGCCATATCATAGCTTTCCCAGCCACCATAGAGGGTTATGTTCTCCTGAACCCAGGCATTGCCAGATGGGTAAAATATAGCCAGAGTTTTTGCAGAATCGGCCAACTGACAAAGAATATAGGGAACATCATTGCCAGTCAATTCCAGAGAGAGGTACCCCTCGGTATGGACATTGTTTAGAATCGTTGTATTGGTCCATATGCCACCGGATTTGCTGGCATACTTGATTTCTTCTGTGAAATAATCGTCAAAGATGCAGGCAATATGAGGATTACCAGAACTGTCCAATTTCAAATCAGTATGAAAAGTCATGTTCTTGGACACTTGCTCAGTTGTCCATGTGCTGCCAGACTTGACTGTGTAATTTAAACCATGAATGCTGCCATAGGCAATGACTGGATTATTGAAATTATCAATTCTAATTGAGGAGGCAAAGCCTGCGGCTTCTGTTTGGTCAAGAACCTCTTCGGTCCAGGTATGCTCGGCACTGGCCTGGCCTCCCAAGGTCATGGAAGCCATCATTAATGTAACAGTCAATAAAACTAATATTCTGGATAACTGGCCTGATTTCAATATATCACCAATCTAGAAATGTAATTTAAGATATAATTAACTTTGGCAATAAGCATGGGGAATGGTTTGCCATGCACCGCCATTTTTCAAATGGGCTGGGGCAACAGCTACAGTCTTGAAAAATAGGTTGTATGGCCTATTGAAATAGAGTATTCTGCTTGCAGATTACTCTAGCCACTCGCCATCCTCTACCCATTCCTGGTAGAGTCTCACGCCGGTTAGTGTAAGAAGCAGTGTGAAAGCAATTGCCAGTAATGTTGGGCCTATTGTCCAGTTACCCTTCATTATCAGCATTACCAGGAATAAGCTCCAGATAGTCAGGGAAAATACGCTGGCTATGCGTCCTTTTTTATTCTTTACCAACCACATTATACTTTCTCCAGTATCATTATGTAAATGTCCCTGGAACCGTCCAGATACTTGCGTACCTTCCAGCCGGTACCAGTGAGAAGCTCTTCAAGCTCCTTCTTTGAGACAAACAGATAATCAAACCATGGGGTTTTAAACTTCTGGTATCTGGCCCTTATTCGTATCTGGCCCCCCATTCTGCCTCGCTGGTGATTGAATTTTTGATAATCTCGATGATGCTTTTTTGTTGTCTTGTAGGGGTCCATAGTCTCGGCAATGATGTAAGCATCTGGCGAGGTCATGCCATGGAATCTTTTCAGCAGCCATCTGGCCCTATTACTATTGGCAAAAAGTCCAAAATTATTTCCCATCATGGTTATAGTGTCGAATGTTCCGAGTTTTTTACTTATCTGGGTGATGTCCATTAGCTTGAGCTTTTTGAGACCTCTAGATTTGCAGGTCTTAAGAACATATGGCGAGTTGTCGACACCAAGAACGTCCAGTCCCTTTCCCTGAAGGTACAGCGCATGGCGTCCGCCACCGCAACCAATGTCAAGAACACGACCTTTTGCATGATTCATTGCACTCTGCTGATGCTTTGGCCAGTCCTTGTATTCTGAAAGATAGGATTCTGGCCCTTCGGAAACATCAACATACCCATCTTCCCGTTCAATGACCTCATCAACATCAATACCCTTCCAGTAATCGTAAATTCCCCGGCCGAATGCGTCCTCTTCAGGCTTCAGAGGCATTATTTCACCTCTTTTTCAATAATCGCGATATAGTGGGGGCCCTCATCCAGATACTTAGTTACCTTCCAGCCAGTGCCTTCCAATATCTCTTCCATTTCGGGTTTGGATACCATCAAATATTCAAACCATGGATTGATGAATTTCTTGTATCTCACCCTCAATTTCATCTGTCCAGACATTTTGCCACGCTTACGGTTGTGTTCCTGATACCATAGATGTTCCGGTTTATCGGTCTGATAGATGTCCAGGGTTTCGGCGATAATTCTTGCATCCTCGGTGGTAATCGAGTGAAATCTCTTCAAAAGCCATCTGGCTCTCTTAAAATTACCAAATAATCCAAAATTATGACCCAGCATTGTGATGGTATTGAACTTGCCAAGTTTGGAGTTTATCTGGGTAATTGGCATTAGCTTTGCTTTCTTTAGGCCCCTTTCCTTTGCCACCTTCAAGGCCATGGGGGAATTGTCAATGCCCATGACATCCAGTCCTTTGTTTTGGAGATAAATTGCATGACGACCAGCTCCAGAACCAATGTCCAGCACCTTTCCCCTGGCAAATTTCATGGCCTTCTTCTCATGCTGGGGCCAGTCCTTGTACTCTGATAGGTATTGTGACGGGCCTTCAGTTGCATCAAGATAACCATCTTCCCTTTCTATTATCTCTCGTACTTCAATACCCTTCCAATAATCGTAAATAGCATTCCCCTGTGCGTCCTCTTCAGGCTTCAGAGGCATTATTCACCACCCCGGTTTGATTGAATATCATAGAGTGCCAGCATTTCATCGGTTGTGGTTGCATCCTCCGGCCCTTTATCCTGACGTAGAATCCCCATATATCGTGGAAATCGTATTGCCAGGCCATAATTTTCCTTGGCCAGATTAATGGCGCAGGTGTGTATCGGCGACAATGTAATTTCAGCCCCACGGACTTCTAAAACTATAGCAGGTTCAAACCAGTAATCTGCCTTCATCTTGGAATTCACCAGCTTATGAGGCTTATCAATCTTGTGCTCATCTAGCAGTTCAGGAAGTGCAGCCAGCATCTCGTCATCAAAGCCGCTTCCTAGCTTGGTAACTGTCTCGAAAACACCTTCATCTGCATTGTAGGTGGCCATTAGCAAAGCCCCATAATTTCCAGCTCTTTTTCCCTTGCCAGAAAAAGCACCAACAATGACCAGATCCACGGTGTCGGCCATTTCTGTTTTGTAATCTCTCTTGAACTTAATCCAGTTCCAGCCCCTGGAGCCAGCCCGGTAAAATGAATCGTCAGCCAATGACTTGGCGATTATCCCTTCCCCGCCCTTGCCAATGACGTTCTGGAAGTATTCATCAGCTTTTTCAGAATCATCTGTTATCAGAACCTCAGCCAGTTTTACTCTCTCGGACTCGAAGATGCAGGATTCCAGCATCTTCCGGCGATTGGTGTAGGGAGTCTGGGTATAGTCCTGGCCATCCAGATACAGGCAGTCAAAAAGGAACAGCATAACAGGAAATTCATCCACTGCCGAACCAAGTTCATGCTTCCTGCCACGGCGGCGGCTTACAACCTGGAATGGCAGCATTTCCCCGGTATTAATGTCCACAGGCACACACTCGCCTTCGATAACACATTCTTTACCATGGAAAGCAGGGGCCAGCATCTTCACAATGTCTGGAAATTGTGAGGTGACATTTTCAAGTTGGCGTGTAAACAATTCAATTTTATCATCTGAAATGTGAGCCTGAATTCTCAGACCGTCATACTTGTACTCGAAGGCACATTTATCATTCAATTTTTCAATTATTTCTGGGATACTGGGCAGCCTCTCGCAGAGCATTGCCCTGAGCGGAACCCCTACTTCCAAACTAATATCGTCAAGCCCTTCAAGGCCCTTTTCGGCAAGGAGCTTTCCCACTCTGGCCAGGTCCGAACATGTGTTATAGGCCCATTCAACTTTATCACGGTCTTCCTTGGTTGCATAGGTAACAGCCAGTGCATCAATAATAGTCATATTTGCTAGCCCAAGCCGCATCTTCCCACTAAATGTCCTGGCCAAGTATTTTGCTTCTAATGAGGTTGAATTATGTAATAGAAACGCGAGCATCTTTAGCTTAAACTTTTGAGAACCAGTCCCAGACGCTTTTGAAATATCAATTAATGTATCATAAACATTTTTCACATCTAATTTATCCGTGAATAGAGGTGTTTGTTTCTTTTGTTCCATTGCCTCATAAGCAACTGTTCCAGTATCTCCTCCACTTATCCACAATCGTTTGATTGTAATTTTTGGTATTCGTGTTGCCTGATAGATGGCTTCTTGAGCCAGAGTATCTGAAATACCTAATTCAATACCTTCAAAATCTGGAGCTATCTTGCCCTGGGTGAGCCTGATAACCATTTCAATTTCATTGACCGGTGTTTGCTGAAAAAGCTCAGCCAGCATATCGGTCATCTCCAGACGTTTACGGGTGACCTCAATGATTTCAAAAGCCTCTGCAAGCTTCAGATACTCCATGCTGGTCATGAGGTAATGAAGGTATAAAATCTATCCTATATCATCAATATTGAGACCAGCCAGGGAGCTCAATTTTGAATGAAGATTTTCAATCCTAATGGCCTGCTCCACATACCCCTTGCCACGCTCCCTGGCTATGACATCGGAAACCTTCCATCTTGCAGGCGCACGGTTTCGCTCGGTAATCAGATTGTCCGCGTGGGCGACAATTTTCTCCGCCAGTGTTTCTGGTATGTAATTTCTTGCTGGAAGTCCCTCGTCCTTTGCCTCCACAGCATCTATTCCAGCACAGATATGCCTCTCCACTATCAAAATTATACGATCATCCAGGCTGCGCTTTCGCAAAATTTCCGCACCAACAACTGCATGGTCCAGGCCATGGGACTTTCCCCTGCCGATATCATGCAAAAGCGCGCCGCGGCTCACCAGTGCCAGTACCTCTTCGTCACTGGTAATCTTCATTGCAATCTGCAGAGCCAATTTCTCCACAGCCATACAATGGTCAATAACATTATTGGGAACATTTTCCTCGGCCAGGAAGGACAGGCACATT
>DAOVXH010000119.1 GCA_030636255.1 Methanomassiliicoccales archaeon | reverse complement strand
CTCAGGCCGAAACTGCATCAGACTGCCCGTCTCCTATGGGGAGTATATGGATTGTTCACCATACTGTCAATAATTCTCATGATGGTGGCTGGAATGCCTGCATTTGATTCTGTCTGCACCTCATTTTCCACACTGTCCACTGGCGGTTTTTCGGTTCATTCTGACAATATAGGGTTCTATGACAACCCAGCAATCGAAATGATGGTCATGTTCTTCATGATAATAGGGTGTACGAACTTCGTACTGCATTATCGTTTTATTACAGGAAAGTTCAGGGCAATAATCGAGGACTCGGAATTCAAATTATTTTTTATCTGGCTCACAAGTATTACGTTATTTGCAATTGCAGGGCTCATGATAACCAATACCTATGACATTACAGAGTCCTTCAGGGCCGGTCTATTTCAGGCAGTTTCAGCAGGAACAACCAGCGGTTTTTCAACAGAGAATGATTTGGCCTTGTGGCCGCCATTTGTACATCTACTTCTGGTAATGCTCATGCTGGTAGGCGCAACCCTGGGCTCGACATCTGGAGGTCTGAAGATATCCCGAATTATAATCCTGCTGAAAAAGGTTCAGAGCGGAATTCAGAAGGCAATTCATCCACGTTCTGTGGTATCAGTCAAGGTAGATGGAAAGACAGTGCCAGACAAGGTAATAGAAAAAATTCAGATTTTATTTCTCACCTACATTCTCACACTGAGCATTGCCATAGTCATAATCTGTGCCACAGGTGTGGGAATTGTAGATTCACTTTCAGCAACAGCAAGCTGCCTGGCCAATTCCGGGCTGGGAATATTCGGGCCAGGAGATGGATTTCATACATTAAATCCAATTGCAAAATTCGTTCTCATAGTGTGCATGTGGATGGGCAGGCTGGAGATTTTTACGGCGCTGATTGTGCTGGCGCCGAGTACTTACAAGCGCTGATAATCAACTCAAAAGCATCTCAAGGTCTTTGATTTTTGGAACACCAACAATCTTTTTTCTGCCGACTATTGTCGTGGGATACTCCTTGATTCCATAAATCCATGAGGAAAATATTAGCCAGTCTCTATTAACATTATAAATTTTATACTTGATATTGTGACTTTCAGAAAACAAAATAACTGTTTCAGTAGCCTTATTGCATTCATCATCAATGAATGTGGGGTCGTCAACTGACATGCCAGCCTTGCCAGAGCGTGTTAAAATCGCTTTATGATACAGTCCCCGCGGCACTTGGAATTTACCCTGGCTATAGTCAGTTATGAATATTTTTATCATCAATTCAATAGCACCTCCAGGTCTTTGATTTCCGAAACACCATCAATAAAAACAATTATTTTCAAACCAATTCCACCTAAAAAGAAATATGATTTTGTTTATATTTAAGAATGTTGGTACACCTTTTTGTATACTATAAAAACCCCTATGCTGTATTGATTATTATTTGTGCTTCTCGCAAATCCGCACAAAATTTTTGAACATATCAGAGCCCTGCTCAGTATGCTCAACCTCGGGATGGAACTGCAGACCATAGTACGGCTTTTTCAGGTATTTGAAGGCCTGATGTTTGCAGCTTTCCGAATATGCCAGGTTGAGAAAATCCTCCGGTAGAATCTTGACCTCATCATTGTGACTCTCCCAGGCCTTGAATGGCGACTTAATACCATCAAGAATATCCCCAGGCTCGGTGATAATTACCTCCATGGCCCCATACTCAGGAACATCGGCAGCATCGGCCTTTCCACCATAATGGGTTACAATGAACTGCGCGCCAACACATATGCCCAGTATTGGAAAATCAGCCTTGTCAAGAATCCCTGCGGTATTGCCTAATTTTATGGCTTCGGTACCGATACGTGGAGCACCGCCTGACAGCACCAAACCGTCAACCTCAATATCATCAAAATCAATACTGTTTGGAATTATCTTGGTCTCAATACCCAGGTACTTCAGGACCCGCCATTCTCGATGGGTCCACTGGCCTCCATTGTCAACAACGTCAATGCGCATGTGGATGGGGAAGCTACGCTGGTATTTTATGATTATTGGAACTGTATTTCTTTTGTCACCGAAGCTGCCACATCATCGTCATCCATGATTGTCAACTCAACCTCATAAGTTCCAGTTTCAGCAAATGTATGTTCAACCAATTCTCCAGAAGCTACAGTTCCATCTCCAAAGTCCCATCCATAAGACACAATAGCCCCATCAAGGTCATAAGAAGCCGAAGCATCGAAGAGGTACTGACCGTTGCCCTGAAGTACATTGTCCAAGTAAACAGCATCAACAGCTACTTCCTGATGGAATCCTCCTTCACACGTTGTGAACAGTGTATAGAACACCTCAACATTATCGCCAGATTCAAATGTCACCCAGGCTGGATTTTCGCCAGCATGTGCAGCATCAAATACCAATAGGAATTCATACTCTCTGTCAATGTACTTGTTCAGGATTAATGACGAAAGCTGTGCATCTGGGTTCCCTGGAATTCTAGAAACTGACATCTCGTCTATCAATTCTCCGTCTTCATAGACCTGTAAAGCAACAGTATTGTCCTTTCTTCCGGCGGTTCTCAGGGTGATGTCAACTTCCTGGTAAACATCAATTACTGGGATTGGTGAAGATGGGATAACTTCAATATCTACATTAGTAATGAGCATGGAGTTAACTGAATAGTTCATCAGTTCAAGGTCAACTGTATAAATCCCGTAATCTGAATATTCATGGGTAGGAAGCACATCGTTTGATATGACACCATCTCCAAAAGTCCAGTTTGCCTCATCCCATTGCCCAGGCGGCGCATGAACCAAGAGTTCCTTGATGTCCAATTTTAGGAAAGTAAGGGGAGCCTGAAACGTCTATGTTGGAAGGATAATTTACAGGCTGACTAGCAACTTCATCTATAGAATTAGGTTTTGCTATTATCGACCCAGATAAGCTCGACATTATTAAAAGACCTACAAAAACTATAGCTGTGTATTCAAATATCCTATGTTTTCTTGCATTATTTTTCATTTTTCACATCTCCCTTCATTCGTTTTATGATTGCTACTGACGGAACCACTATTATAGCTGAAAATATAGTGATAATCAGAAGCGTGTTGGTTGTTCTGGACACATTAGAAGTCACATTCAGAACGAATGTGAATGCGACATCTCCAGACCAAGAATCCCAATAGATAAATGTCAATGTTGTAGTGCCTTTTTCCAATCCCTCAAATGTCCAATTGTAAATTGCCGGACTTCCAGGATTCTCTGGGTCTAAAGCGTAACCATCTAAATCAATCATTTTTAGCACTGATGGATTAGATAACTCATATTTCCATCTATATCCTTCTTGTCGTAAAGAAACTGTGAATGAATCATCAGAATCCAAAGATATACTACTGTTGCTGTCTTCGATTGTAAATAATGTGTGGGCAGCAGCCACATTCTGGAAAATCATTGTAAACATTAAGACGGCGAAAAATGTTGAAATTAATTTTCTACTCAAGTTAATAGCCACTATGCTCCCTCCTTTTAGTGAATGGTAAATCAGTTGTTGATTAAATAAACCTTTTGATACTAAAAAGTAATATGCAAAAATCGAGAGGGCTGACGGAAGGAAGCCCGAACGATAATCACTCTAAGAGCGAGGCGTGGTCATGGACCTGGCCATGAGAATCATGCCTCCAATTAGCGGCCACTACGTAGAACTGGGAGTTAATAAATGAGATAGAAAATAAACTCATTCTTTAGGAGTCTCTTCCTCGGCTGGTTCTTCAATCTCTGCCTCAACTTCAGACTCATCATCATACGATGCGTCTTCAACTGGAGCTTCCTCGGCTGGTGCTTCCTCAGGAACTTCTTCCTCCTCAGGTGCGTCTGGTATCTCCGGGATATAGCCTGCCTTCAGAACCTCTGACTTGTGAATCTCAACTCTCTGGAGCGGTGATATAGGCTTGCATGCAACTGCGGCCTGCTTTGCCAGCTGGCCTGAAATAATTGCCTTGACAATCTCATCAAGGTTCTTGCTTGCTGCAAATTCACCAATTACATTCTCCATTGTCAGCCTGATAGCTGATTTTTGAGAGCTTCTCAACCTGCGGTTTGAGATTCCCAATGGTTTAACTCTGATAATGAAATCGTCACGGGTCTTCACATCAACGATTGTGTCTATTTTGGACTTGCGTCTTCTGGTCATCCTGCGGACATAATCGCTGGTGGTGTCGTGGCCAATGAAATAAGTGTGGGCCTCTGCTCCCCTGACATCATTGATCTTGAACTTCATCTTTATGTGCATTTTTGAGAAATCGCCGGTAATGTCCTGGACAGTAACTTGAGCTACCCTGCCAATGAGCTTTTCCGGCTCGTCTGCCAAGGTCTCAGCAACCTTCTGGCGATTGAACATATCTGGAGCCATGACATTGTACCATGTCTTGGACTTCCACTTGTCCTTGCTGCGTGAAGCCGCTCTGCCCTTAGCTTTGGATTTTTGTGCTGGCATTATTAAATTCCTCCTTTGGGGTACGCCGAGATAATAGAAATGTTATAAATAGATATGCTAACCATAATATCACCTACTTGAACTCCGCCAGGCTGACCTGGAAATCATTGAACCTTGCCTCAAGCACGTTCAATGCATATATTATGGCGGTCTTGGGGTCTACTCCCCCGTCTGTCTCGAACTTGAAGAAGTATCTGGATGTTTCAGCATCTACCTTGATTGCTTCCTTTCCGCTGATATCTTCATTCTCGCAGGTGCGACACAATATACAAGCTTCTGGATTCTTGGCCTTCAGGGCCTTCTTGCTTATCTCGTAAACATCCTTTGGACAGTTTCCAACAACTCTTTCTGGATCGCTTACCTTCTTCTGGTCTATGGTTATCTTGGGTATTGGTCTGTAGCCAGCAGCATGAACTGCCTGCCATCTGGCATGCATTGAACCTGTTCCAAGATGTGCAATTGCATAGATGAGGATTCCTTCATCCTCTGTAAGTTTGACTATTGGTATATCCTTGTCCTTGGGCTTGAGCTTCTCGTCACCCAGGGGTTCCAAATCTCTGGAATAGACAGTGCATGGTCCTCTCTTGTTCAGAGAATACATAATCTGGCAATTAGGACAGCCAGCTCCGGCACAGTCACATTCCTCTGGCATTTTCATGTGGCCATCGAGAAGTGCCTTGCCATCTACTGGTACTGGAACCATTCCCAGCCTGTGGGATATTACCTCGTCAAAAAGTGGAGTTGTACTTTCATAAGTTTTGCCGTTCTCGTCACTGATGGCCCCCAAATGGATTTCAACCTTGTCTATTGCCATCTTGGGAACGTCCACAATAAGTGAGCGCCTGAAAGCATTAAGCAGATGTGGTTCCACATCAGAGAGAATTATCTCGGCCTTTGAATCGGAAATGTTTACTTTCTCAATTTTCATAGAAACTACCTATACCCTTCGACCGCGCCTGCCGCCTTTCTTTTTTGTGCCATCATGTGGTAGCGGAGTGACATCCTCTATCCTGCCTATCTTCAGGCCAGCACGAGCCAGTGCACGAATTGCTGCCTGTGCTCCTGGTCCTGGTGAGGAGTCCTTGTTACCGCCCTGGGCTCTTACCCTGACATGAACAGAATCTATACCTTTCTCCTTAAGAATATCTGCCACATGCTCGGCTGCCCTCATGGCTGCATATGGTGAGGATTCATCCTTCTGGGACTTCACCACCATACCACCAGTGCATTTGGCTATTGTCTCGCCACCGGTCTGGTCAGTAATTGTTATTAT
This sequence comes from Methanomassiliicoccales archaeon, assembly GCA_030636255.1. GTDB lineage: Archaea > Thermoplasmatota > Thermoplasmata > SG8-5 > SG8-5 > JAGLQM01. The sequence continues at coordinate 178 of DAOVXH010000119.1, read as the reverse complement.
TACATTATTGTAAGATGCAAATATGTGTGCAATTGCCCATTTAGCTGCCATCAGGCATCACCTTCCTTTTTCTCTTCTTTCTTGGCTGGTTCTGGAGCTGGCTCTTCAGCTGGTTTCTCTTCTTCCTTGGCTGGTTCTGGAGCTGGCTCTTCAGCTGGTTTCTCTTCTTCCTTGGCTG
>DAOVXH010000016.1 GCA_030636255.1 Methanomassiliicoccales archaeon | reverse complement strand
CCCTTAACGAAAAAGCGAAATGTTGTTGTCAAGTGCTCTTTCTCCCGAACTAGATGCGTTGGCCGCTGGAACTGATAGGGGTATTTAATAACAACAGTACCGAATAGTGTAGCCATATCTAAATAAATCAAATATAATTTAGTTAGCCAGTCTCACAAATTTCAAAAAAACACCTTGACCCTTGGTTTTACAATTAAAAAACACCATTCTATAATTCACTATGCGGCCTTTCCACTGGCAATATTGGTGGATTGCACACGAATACTTTATTATTATTACGTCAATAATCAAATATTGTAGTGGCCAGCATGTTTTATGATATTCGCTCAATTATGACATTATAGATTAAAACAAAATTATTTTTGATGAATACATAAACAAATCAATGTGCTACATAGATTTTAGAAAAATGAAAAATCACGTATACGATTATTTAATAATTATTATCGATTTTAGGAATATGCAATCAATCAATATTTTTCATAATGCTGCAATCTGAGATGTATAACCCTCATTTCCAATGTAACAATAAAGTACTGGATAGTGATTAATACATACGAATATTATTTTAGTATTATTTATGATTTTAGTAAAAAACAGGGCAAATCAGCGTGTGCAGACTGCTCCGATTATCCAATTGAAGGACATTTTGCCTTTGCTTATCTCTTGAATTTCCTGCACGTTCCACCCTGTATCTTCGAGCAATTTCTTGAATTCATGAAAAAAGTAATTGCGATAATGACCTGATGGATCAGTATCTGGCCATATCTTTAATCTGGCTTTTTCAGCCCATGGTTTCATTCCTGGAACCGTGACAATGAGGGTATCAGTCACATCCTTCAATCCTATGAGGGCTTCTTTGTCATCCTTTATGTGTTCTAGGACTTGAGTAAAAAGAATTACATCAACTTTCTGACCAATCTCCATATCTCCGATGATTCCCTGAACAAACTCGCAATTGTTTATATCTCGCCTTTCAGCATTTCGTCTTGCATATCTTAGGTATTCTTCGGAAATATCCACACCTATGGCTTTTTTCACCTTGCTGGCATTGGTCACAGGAAAATAGCCGGAACTGCATCCCACATCACAGAATATCTTGTCCTTGTCAAGCATTTTGTCCAGCCGGATCTGAATCCAGTCCTTCCTGTCAATATGCTTCTGGTCATACCATTTCAGATACCATGGAGATGCTGTTTTTCTTCCCTCATAGATGTCAAAGAAGTAATTGCCTCGGTGTTCGGCCTCATCCTCGTACATCTGCCTGGACTCTTGCTTTGCCATTGGCCTTGAAAATTAACACTGGCATTTAAGATTTGTGATACGAAAATTATATACATTACCCCAGGCTACAACAGGCCAATGGGAAAGAAGGACCATGCACCATCGGCCTACAGGAAACTGATAAAGGCATCCAAGTCTGGAAAGATGCCAGTGGAGAAACTAATAGAGGAAGCTAGAGCTCTTTCAGAACCCTATTATCAATCTCTTGCATTGTTTGGTCTGTCAATGGACAAGGGCCTGGATAATGCCAAGGCCAGCGAATTAAGGTCTGAGGCCTTGAAGCTGGTGGAAAAGGAACAGAGGCCATGGCGCAGGGCAGAACTTATCACATCAATCTGCAAGACTTCAAAGGGTGTGCCAGTTTCAATAGATATTATCAAATTGATAGGTCAAATTCCAGAGCCAAAGGCGAGGGCCGAGGCAATTTCCGGAACTGTGAAATATTTAGGGTGTGAAAATTCCCCAAAGCTTCTTGAAATGGCTGTTAAAAATCAGGATTATGAGGCAGAATCCTGCAAGCCAGTGATAAAATTCTGGGTCAAGGAATGCCAAGAGTTTGAAAATATGCTGGATATTTTGGATAATATCAAGGACCAGCAGGCGAAGATCAGACTTTTCGGATACTTGCAGTTGCAGCTTGTCAGGTCTCGAATTCAATCAACAGAGCCAATAGAAATGGCAATAGAATTGGCCGGCCAGCTCCAGGGCCAGGAAAGACTTTCTGTCTTGAAGGATTTGGCGTCACAGTCTGAGGATATCGAGAGTTTAGAGGCCATTGTGGCAGCAATAACAGGCCTGGAAACTCCAATATATGAGGCAAGCCTTCTTACCTCACTGGCAGGAAGCGCAGACAAGGCCGGGCAGAAAGAGCTAGCGCTTGACTGGTTCAATTCAGCATTTGAGTGCCTGACAGAGATTGATAACCCAGCAGAGGCAGCCAGTATCCGACTTAATCTGGCTATTGGGTATCAGAGACTGGGCCAAGAAGATTTAGCTCAGCAAAATTTCCAGCTTTCAATGGACGGTGCCAAGGGCAATGAAAAGCTCATGTCAAGAGTACAAAAAGCAATGGGTCATGCAGTTGAGAAAAAACCCGAACCAGTCATTCAAAAGAGCAATAGAAATGTTCTGGCATTACATGATACATATGAGGGAAAATTATCTCCAATCCACATAAGGATGATTGCTAGAGCTGCACCATTATGCATTGCTTATGGGCTAGACCTGGCACTCCTGGAATTTCCAATTAAAGATTTGAATACTTTGGCAAAAAAAGTATCCGCAGACACAAATGTAGGCAAGGGCGGTAGATATCTCAAGGAACTTATTCATGAGAATCGTATTCTACTAATAAACAAGCCGGACGAGGCAGGGTTGGCCATTGCCACAACCTCACATCCAGACAGAAAAAAGGCAATTAGCCTGGAGGATGCCAGAAAGAAGGTAAAATCCCATCCACAAAAAAGGCTTTGCGTGATTATGGGTCTGGGAAGAAAAGGTCTGCCTAAAAAATTACTGGACAGTGTGCCCCACCATGCTGAAATCACCGGTTCCAATGTGTCACTGGAAACTTCTACTGCAATGGGAATCATCGCCCAGATGATTGGTAAATTATAACCAAAAGGTTTTTTATACCGGGACATATGGCCGAAGCATGAGACTATTTGGCTCCTCTGGGATAAGAGGTCATTTTAATGATCTTATTACGCCGGAATTCGTATGCAAGATTGGCCAGTCAGTTGGCAACCTCTACGATGAAGTGGTTGTTGGCTGGGACGCCCGAACAACAAGCCCATTGCTTGGAAATGCCATGATAGCCGGTTTACTGGCTGCAGGCGCGAATGTTTACGTTGCCGGAATGATAACAACACCCACCCTGGCAAGTGCTGCAAAAGAGTACAAATGCGGTATAATGCTCACAGCTTCCCACAACCCTGCCACTGATAATGGTGTAAAATTCTGGAACCCTGACGGGTCAAGTTTTGACAGCAGGCAGATGGAGGAAGTTGAGGACATTCTTTTGGGAGAAAAAATTCCAAATGCATCCTGGGACAAGGTTGGCCAGCTCCGCACAATTGACTGGACAATTGACAGACACATGGAACGGATAATGGAACATATTCCATCCCTGAACGCCAAGGTCATTGTTGATTGCGGTAATGGGGCCAGTTCTACAATTACTCCGTACCTGTTAAGAAAATTAGGATGCGAGGTTATCACAATCAATGGCCATCCAGATGGTTCATTCCCTGGAAGGGACTCAGAACCAACAAAAGAAAATACCGTATTGCTGGCAAAGGCTGTTGTTGAAATGGGCGCAACCATCGGAATTGCCCATGACGGCGATGGTGACCGTACTGTAGCTGTTGATGAAAAGGGTAACTTTGCAGATGGAGATGCATTAATGCCATTGCTCTGCAAACTGGAAGGCAAAACAAAGGTTGTTGTGCCAATAAATGCCAGCATGGCAGTTGATAGATATCTGGACGGTGTTGAAGTGCTGCGATGCAAGGTTGGTGACGTATATGTTTCGGAGACAATTAAGCAAGAAAACGCAGACTTTGGTGGAGAGCCCTCAGGAACCTGGGTGTTCCCCCGAACATCCTATTGTCCAGACGGCATTTTCGCTGCTGCCAGACTCGTTCAAATTGCCCAGGAAAGACCGCTTTCAGAATACCTGGCCGAGATTCCAAGATTCAGTGTTATTAGAAAAAGAGTAGATTTGCCACCTGCAACCAAGGCAGAGGCAATGAAGGCCCTTGGAGCTGGATTAAAGTCCAAGAATCCGAAGGAAATTTCAGAATTAGATGGTTTCAAGGCAATTTATGAAAAGGGCTGGATTTTGCTCAGACCCTCAGGCACAGAACCAAAGCTGAAAATTGTCATTGAAGGTGATGATGATGCCGCAGCAAAAGAACTCTTTGACATGGCAATGGAAATAGTTGAAGGGGTGTTGAATTAAAATGAAGGCATTTATTCTTGCAGCAGGGGACGGGACCAGAATGCAGCCACTTACGGCCAGCATGCCTAAATCACTACTTCCAGTTGCAGGAAAGCCACTTATTCAGCATATGCTGGAGACTCTGAAGGCAAGCAAGATAAAAGATGTGACAATTCTCGTAGGCCCAGGAAGGCGCCGCACAGAGCAGGAATTTGGCGACGGTGAAGAACTGGGAATGAACATTGATTATTTAGTTCAGAAAAAACCACTGGGAACTGCCAATGCTGTTGGAATTGCCAGGGAGTCCATTGACGAACCATTTTTGGCTATTAATGGTGACATAATACTCAATCAACCCACTGTGAAGAAAATACTGGCCAGCCACAAGAAAAATAAGTCAATGATGGTCACTGGATTTGAGGTGGATAATCCTCGGGAGTATGGTGTTTTTGATGTGCAGAAGGGCAAGATGCTCAAGGTTGTTGAGAAGAGCAAAAAACCACCATCAAACCTGGCCAATGCAGGAATTTATTTGTTCACACCTGAAGTATTCGAATCAATTGACAAGACTCCAAAATCAATCAGAGGCGAGTATGAGATTACTGACACTCTAAACATGCTGGTCCAGGACAGTGACATTTATTGTGAGACCTTTCAGGGAGAATGGATGGACGTTGGCCGCCCATGGGACCTTCTCAAGGCCAATAAATTGCTTATGGAAAATCTCAAACCAGACATTAAAGGCGAAATACAGCCAAATGCCACAATCGAGGGCGACATAATTCTCGGAAAGGGCAGCAGAATTCTAAATGGCGCTTACATAATAGGGCCAGTCATTATTGGGGAAAATACAGACATCGGTCCAAATTGTTACATCCGGCCATCCACATATATTGGCAGCAAGTGCAAGGTTGGCAATGCTGTAGAGATAAAAAATTCCATCCTAATGGACGGTGCAAAGGCGCCGCATCACAATTATGTGGGCGACAGCGTCATAGGGCCAGGGTGCAATCTTGGCTGCGGAACAAAGGTGGCCAATCTGAGACTGGACGGCAGAAACATACGTGCCAGCCTCAAGGGCAAGATGGTTGATACTGGCCTGAGAAAGTTCGGCGTCATAATGGGCGAGGATTCAAAGACCGGAATTAATGCCAGCATTGACCCGGGGACAATAATCAGCCAGAATTGTTTTGTTGGGCCTGGAACAACAGTTAGTGGTTTCATAGCGCCAGACAGCAAGGTTTACTGATACCCAACATTTTTAATTGAAATGCTGTTTCATGGCCTGGTGAAAACATGGTAAAGGGTTATGTGCTAGTATCTGTGGCGCCAGGCAGAGAAATGGAGGCCTTCAGGGGCTTCAGGAAGGTCAAGGCAATTAAGGAATCAGTTCCATTGCTTGGTGATATTGATTTCATACTGATTATCGAGGCAAAGGAACCAAATGACATTGCCAGAACAGTGATAAAACATATCAGGCCAATACCTGGAGTTGTCAGCACAAAGACCCTTGTGCAGGATGATTTCCTCAAGCATTTTGAGGAACTGGCCTGATACCTGTGGAAGTGAACACATGAAATTGATATTATTAGGCCCCCCAGGGGCAGGAAAGGGCACACAAGCACAGTTCTTGGTTGAGAAGTACAATTTACCGCAAATCAGCACAGGCGATTTGCTTAGAAAAGCTGTAGCCGAAGGAACCGAGCTTGGAAAGATAGCCAAGGAATACATGGACGCCGGAAAGCTTGGACCAGACGATCTAATTCTTTCACTTGTCAAGGAAAGAATGGACAAGCCAGATTGTGCTGGTGGTTATATTTTGGACGGGTATCCAAGGAATCTGGCACAGGCAGAGGCAATGGAAAAGCTGGCAACGGTTGATGTTGTTATAAACTTGAATGTGCCAATGGAAGAGCTGGTTAATCGCCTGACTTCCAGGCGAACATGCGGCAAGTGCAATGCGGTTTATAATCTTACAGCCCGCCCTCCAAAGGTAGATGGAAAGTGCGATACCTGTGGCGGTGATTTGTACCAGCGCGATGATGATAATGTTGAAACAGTCAGCAAGCGCCTGGAGACCTACAATTCCCAAACAGCGCCGCTCATAGACCATTACACAAACAGCGGACTCATAAAGGACATTGACGCCACCCAGGGCATGCAGAATACCCACAAGTTCATTGTCGAAGTTCTGGAAGCCTTGTGAACCTGAGGTTCAATGAAACTCAAGGGCTCCATAGTAATCGCCACTCATGGCAGAAAGTACATTATGGTCAAACACAGTGAGCGCAAGTGGGAATTTCCCGGGGGCCATATTGAGGGGAAGGAGACTAAGTTGGAAGCTGCCAAAAGAGAATTGAAGGAAGAGACTGGCCTAATAGGAAAAAACTGGAAGGACTGTGGTGTAGCAGAATTAGATAATGGCAATCTGGCATTGTTCTCTTGTGATGTATCTGGCACTCCAAAGTCGGAAACAGATGAAATTATTGAAACCAGATATTTCACTGCTCTGCCTATGAAATTGTCTTTTGAGAGATTCGAGTACTTTCTCTTGCTAGAGATGGCTGGCCACATGCCCAAGCCTAAGACTGACTATGACCTGGCCAGTCAGTATTTTGACAATGTTCGATCGAAAAGCCCCCTGCATCTGAAAGACTGGACCAATGGGCTGATTCGCTGGGGCAGAATTGGAAAAAACAGCCAGGTACTGGATGTTGGTTGCGGCACCGGCCGATATTCGCTGGAGATTGGAAAACGGACCGGTGCAGATGTCACCGGTCTTGACTTCTCAAGGGGAATGCTGGGCAAGGCCAATGAGAAGGAATGTGGCATCTGGTTGCAGGGCGATGCTGCTAATATTCCCTTTGGGAATGAATCATTTGACACGGTCATAATGATGTTAATGCTTCAGCATGTGGACGATGAACCCAGGGTCCTTGCCGAGGCAAAACGGGTGCTTAGACCCGGTGGCCAGTTTATAATTGCCACCATCTCTCATGCCAGAATTAGAAGACACCTAATGCGATATTTTCCTGGAGCAGTGAAGGTCGACCTGAATAGGTTCATGCCAATTACAGAAATCAAATGGCATCTTACTAATTTGGGCTTTGAAAAAATCCATCATCACAGGGTAAGCAGCCAGCCCACAGAATCCAGCATAGATGTAATACTGGACAGGTTCAGAAACAGATATATTTCCACCCTTTCCCTTGTTTCCGAGGAGGATTTTGAAGATAATTTCAAAATATTCGAAGATAATTTACGAATGAATTATGGCCAAACTGTGAAATCTCATGTTGACATGACATTCATCGAGGCCAAGAAGAACTAGATATCAGAACTTTCCCTTTTGGTCAGGTATGTTATGTCATTGTGAACAATGTATCCGGCCTTCTTGAAAAGTTCCATTGAACCTTCATGGCCATCCTCTATCATGGTGGCGATTATGCGGAACCCTCTTTCTTTCAGACGTTTCTCCATTTCTTGAACAAGTGCCCTGGCAATGCCCTTTCCCTGATGTTCCGGAATAACAGCCAGTCGATTCAACCACCCCTTTCTTGAATCATAGCTTCCCATTATCATTCCAATCATCTGGCTTTTCACGAATGCTCCCAGGAACATTTCCGGGTCCAGTTTAATTTGACGCTTTATCTCCTCAGGGGAATCACGACCAATGGGCCTGAAAGGCAGGCCGGCCCTGTTCCAGACATCTATTATCACATCATAATCTTCCGGGCCAAGAGTTCTGTATTCCATAACCTCAACTCCAGTTCAACAAATATTCGTCATAACCGTCACCGTCTATTTGCCGTTTGATAAGCTTTACAGTGCCCTTGGTTCTTGTCAGTTCCATCATGCCCTCAAAGGCACCGAGCCAGGCCATGCAAGATTCTTCTTGTGAATTGCAGTTTTTCATTATTATTGTGGAGCGCTTCCCGGCCTTGTCCATGAGCACAGATAGTTCTCCGTACTGAAAGGTGTCATGATAATTTTCCTGGAACTTCATAAGTAAATTCCTGATGTTCACAAATTTGACAAGATACGAGAGTTCTCCCAGGTTCTTCACTGCATGGACACCAAGTTCCTGGACATAATCCATTCCCTTTGTCTCAGATATCCATCTCAGCACCTTTTCATCCATTTCCCCGGGATAGCTTATCTCTTCCTTCAATTTCCCAGGGTCAACTCCTGTTGCCTCAATGCATTCTGCAATGCCGCCTTCTCCCCACTTGTGACTGATGAAATTGAAATAGCCAAGCATAACTCCCCCTTTCATCATTCTCTCGCTCAATTATATTCCTCCAGGTATTCAATAATTATTTCCAGTCCAGAATGAACTCGTCATAGGGATCGCCTTTCATCTGGCATTTAGTCATCTTCACGGTTCCCTTTGTCCGGGTGACTTCCATCATTGCTTCCAAGGCGCCTTCCCAGGCTATGCATGATTCTTCAATTTGATTGGAATTTTTCATTATGACAACTGCCCTTTTCCCATAATCATCGCAAAGAACAGAAATTTCTCCATGTTCAAAGGTATCTTGATAATTCTCCTTGGCTTTTTTCAATAGGTGCTTGATGTTCACAAATCTTACAAGATATGCCAGACTTCCAAGGTTCTTGACGGTGTAATTGCCTGCCTTCTTAACGAATTCATCTCCCTTGTTTGAAGATATCCACTTGAGAATTTTCTCATCTGGATCTCCAGAATAGAATGTCTCCGGCTTAAGGGTGCTGAGGTCCATGTCTATGGCATTGATACATTCATCAACACCTCCCTGACCCCACTGAAGTTTAATGAAATCAAGATATCCGATTATGACTCCGCCCTTTAAACGCCGCTCGCTCATACTATCATTTTCCCTATCTCGTTTTTGAGATATAGTTTTTTTGATGCTGGATTAGCTTTATCTCTTTCGCCAGAATAGACCAAGTGAAATTGCTGCAATGGAAATGGCAATCATGATGAACCATGGAGTATTGAAGGTCTGCGCTTCGTCCTGAACCATTGGGCTGCTGTCCTGAACTTCTTCTGTTGCAGGTTCCACTTTCTGAACAACTGGTACTTCTTCCACAACTGGCTCAACGGCTTCTTCAATAATTTCTTCTGCTGGTTCTGGCTCCTGGATAATTGCTGGCGTGACTATGTCATCTGGTGTATTTTCCACTGGAACGGAAACTGTCACTTCTGGGGTTTCAGAAACTGCTTCTATAATCTCTTCAGGTTCATCCCAAGCCACCTCAAAGTCGCCGGGGTTCTCACTGTAGGCGATAATTTCCTTAATCTCTGACTCGGTGATTTTCATGAAGTCTGGCATCAATACATAATCATCGAGAGTCCAAGTGCCGTTCATGCCATTAAGACTTGCAATTGGGTCGTCTATTTCAACTGGCATAATAAACCAATTGAAGAAGTATGGCTCCATCAATGGATACCAGTCAGCATTTGGCGGTCCTCCTGGCAAGACATCGTACATTGTATCGCCTATGTCATCAGAACCAGGAATGTTCTGGGCCGGGCCTTTGAAGTTATCAACACCGAAATAATTGCTCCAGAAATTTCCTCCAGATGGATATCCATTTTCCCACATATTGTAGAGTTCATCATTGGCCTGAATAATATTGTCAAAGAAATCATTGTGGTAGATTAGATTATTGGTAGAACCTCTTGCCCGGATGCCAAATATATTTTCCGCATAAACATTTTCTAGGATGGTGTTTCCATCAGTTTCCTTCAATATGTTTCCTGCGAATGCATCAAGGAATATATTATTCTGAACAGTTGAGCCAAGCTTGTCTCCATATCTTATCTGGACATTGTCAACCCTGTGATTGTGGTTATCTCCACCTGTTGTTCCGGTGAAACCAAAGCCGCCATATGTAGTATCAAGGGCTCCAAACCAGCTAAACAATGGGCTGGTCATATCATTCACGAATACGTATACAGAATTCTCATCTACAAATACTCTGGCGTGATGCCAAGTATTATCGTCTATATAGTTTGCTGTACCCCATGAAAGGTGATTAGATACATCATTTTGGATAAGGGCAACATGGTCATTACCTGTTGGGTCTATACCTCCATTGAAGTAATGGTCAAATTCAATTGCATATCCATCACTTCCGTCGAATCCAAGGAAACCTCCACCAGCTGCGCTTGGGTCATAAGGTGGAGCCGTGTCTTTGTAGAAAGCGAATGTCATACCATCTGCACCGTTGCCACCACCAATCTGGAAGTCAAAGTCAGCAACAAAACTGGATTTTATTTTTGTATCATACCACATCCAGCCAGTTTGCCAATCCACATTTTCTGTCAGTTGTGCATATCCATTGGTTCTTCCTGCATCTCCACCGTATGTCCATCTTCCACTGTCTGTTTCAAAGTCGTCCTGGAATACTGTTTCATATCCATTTCCGATAACCATCATATCAGCGAAATTGTCATCTATCCAGTTATCTTCAATTATATTGTCTCCACTGAACCTTGAATAAATTCCAGCATAGCAATCTTCTATGTAATTGTCGTGAATGCGGCAGTTCTGGGCATATTCCAGGAATATTCCTGCATGGGCAAATCCCGGGCCTACTCCGCTGCCTTCTATATTGAATCCACCGAATTCCACATTGTCAGAAAGTATCTGGACTACTCTTCCAGTATTGTCACCATGAATAGATGCGCCTTCAAAGCCAGTAACTGTCAGAGGTTTATCAATGATAATATTCTCATTGAAGTTCTCTGAATAAACATTGATGTGTTCTCCTGGGTTTGCATCGTCAATAGCTGGCTGAATGTCATAGTACCATACATGTTGCTCAACATTTAGAACTGGTGGCAATGAGGTCCATAGATCTCTATTCTCTGATTCTGTTGGGTCCAGGGTAGATGTAATTTCCAAATATACATTATCTACCATCCATCCCTCTTCATCCTGAACTTCAACAGTTACAATGAATGGCTGATTTTCGCCTGGAATAAGGTTAAGTGTGTTTTCTGGTTCATAGACCATTACATTGTCGAAGTATGCATTATCCTCATGGTTACAATAGAGGGCTACGGTACCTTGTGAATTGGAATCATCTGTTACATCCCAGAGAAGGTTGCCATCGAAGTAGACCTGAATTCTGTCACCTATGGCCTTGATTTCCACATTGTACCATGTACTTTGAGTGTAAGTCCAGCTGTCCCATGCCAAATACTCCCATGTACCATCATGGAATGACATTAGGCCTCTTCTCTGGTCACCTGGAAAGTCAAGATCCAAATCTGTTTGCTGATTCATCTGGAATCTGTAGAAATTATTATTGTCTGTGTAACGGAACATTGTTCCAATAACGTCATTATCCGTTGCGTACATGTCTACATCATAAATGAAATCTGTAAACCCATATCCTCCATCGTAAGTCAGATATGTTCCTCGACCAGGGCTTCGCCATTCTGCCCCTGCATTTGTTGTTTCCCTTGCTGTCCCACCGCCTGCATGCCAATTGCCAATTGCCGGGCCGCCCTTAGTCCAACCACCCATATCTCCATCGTCAAAGTCCTCAATCAAGCTAGGTGTCCAGACAGTTGTCGGCCATGTATTATCCTCAAGAGTGATTTCGTAGATATCATTGTGGTCACCATCATTGTCCACATTCAGATAATGTTGAACAATATCTCCCGGATAGCCAGTCTTCATTCCTCCGCCTCCGAGGTCCATGTCTGAATTAATTGGCCCAATGTAAACATCATCAATGTGCCATATTCCATCGCCATCATTTGCAGTGAATCTAACCCGGAATGCAGGATGATAAGCATCTCCAGGTAGTGCATGTGTTGGCCTGTAAATTTCACCTGGAACTCCAGGCAATGTATCCCACTCTACCCAGCGGTTTCTTGAATTGAAGTACTCGATAATCAGGTTCTGACCGTCGCTTAGACCTTCGCTGAATGCAGGAGAACCAGCCTTGACAGCGCAACTGAACATGGCATTATTTTGTCCCTGTGTATAAATTGGTGCAGAAGTTACTGTTACTGGACCGTTTCCGAGCCACATTGAATTTACAGGGGAGACGGATACGTCATCATTGATACCGCAATTATTGCTATTTGTGGTAATCCAGTCTCCATCAGTTACTGGACCCACTCCGAATGTTCCACTCTCGAAATCATCATAGAATGGATAAGGAAGCGATGTTCTGGTAATCACATTAACTGTATTAGTTGGATTTCCTGGAATTTCCAGGGACTCTATGGCAATAGTGCCAATATCAAAGTCTCCCATGGAAACCCTTGGAACTCTGACTCTTGCATTGAACTGCCAGGTTCCTCCAGGTGGAACAACTTCACTGTGGCTGATTTCTTCATTATTATCAACGTCCCAGACCTCTGTGGGCCATACGAACATGCCTCTGCTACTGTAAACTTTGTAAACATCAGCTACTGCTCCATCATTCTGGACAGTGATGGTGTGGTCAACATAGTCGCCAATCCATCCCACTCCGGTTTGGGTTTCTGGGTTTACTTCGAAATTATTTGGGTCCTGAGGTGGAGCAGCCCAGAATATCATGTTCTCAACAAGCTTTCTGGTTTCTGGGTCTGTCCTATCTGCATTATGATAATTTGATCCCATAACTGCAATTTTTCCTACCCCTTCAACGCCCACTTGTGTCTGAAGTACTGGGCCTGCAGGGCATTCAAGAACATTATCGCCGCCTGTGATGTCAACAAGATATTGATACTGCCCATCTGGAATATTTGTTATGTCCCATCCTGAGTTTGGATAGGTGGCTATAGAGTGACCTGGGTCTGTCCAAAATAAATCGCCAGAGCTCCATACCCCATCATTATATCCTCCATCCAGTCCAACACCCAGCTGGTTCATAATGTAATTATCCTCTGGAGGGTCATTGTACATTTCACCGCCAAAGAGTGCAACATAGCCCTTTCCTGCTTCAAACCACTTGTCTAGATTGATTATGGTCTCACCCCCGCAAGTATGTTCTGCGACAATGACATCATAGTTTGGAATCAAGGCGGCAGCATCTGGCCATATGCCAACATCATCTTCTTGATATGTGACAGTGTGGCCATTTCCCTCGAGGTATTCTCTTATGGAACCTGCGTAATTCTCTTCTTCATAATCGTCATACCAGTAAATGTTTAGTGTTCTAGCTGATTTAGTCACTGCATTGTAAATTAAATTTTGACCCCATCCATACCAAATTGCGAGGTCACAATCACTGGTAATATAATGGAAGTTCAAGTAAGTACACATTCCTGCCCCATAGTTCCAGTATGCAACAGCAGGAACATTTTCAGCATCATTCCAATTAACTGGTGATGTTGCTCCGGGCTTAAGAGCTGGCCGATTACGTTCATAACCTACAGAATCTCCATTGTTGAAGGTGACCCCATTCAAAATTGGGTCTCCTGGGTCAGTAACTGTAATGTCCAGAGGCGTATCATAGAGATCACTGCCTCCAGTATCAGTTACAGGCAAGGCATCGAAATAATGACCATTACCTAGTATCCAAGGTGTTGCAATTACATTGCCTCCAGCAGTTACAAAATCATTGATTGCTGTTGGATTATAGCTCCACTGATTGCCATAGAGAATGATAACATCGAATGGGGCTATTGTTCCAGCATTGACATCTGGAATAAGCGTCGAAGTAATATCTGGTTTTGCATCAAGATAATCATGAAGGTCATTTGTAAACCAACCACCCTGTGCAATTCCAACATTTATCACGCCAGCCATTGGAGTTGGTGCAATAAATAAATCTGTTGTATCTGGTTGTGATGTGTAACCATCGCCTGATTTTAATATTATATCTGGTTCCACAATGCCTTCTTCAGCACTAATCATTGGCATAGCCACCATAATAACCATAACAGCTACCAGAAGTATAGCTGACATTCTCTTCCATGACTCAGTTCCAAACGTAGTTGGGTTAGACTGGCTCATAATTTCACTTCCTCAATTAAATTATAATATAGCAATAATAGTAGTCGTATTTAATAATACCGGATTACTTTTTTTTATCTTTCTTTTGATTAATACATATAGGGTTGGGGAAATTATTAAATCATGGTGGCATTACGTGTGCCGGAGGCCGATAATATGGCACAAGACAGGGACACGGAGGAAATGCTGGCTTATCTGAAAATAAGTTCGGTAAATGAATTGTTCGAGGATATTCCAGAGACTGCTAGAACTGATATTGCAGAGCTAAAAAATGGCATGACAGAGCAAGACGTCCGGAAAAAGTTAGAGGACACACTTGAAAAAAACACATCTCTGAAGGAAATGCCAAGCTTCCTTGGAGGCGGTGCATATGATTATTATGTTCCTGCAGCAGTTAACAATATAGTTGGCAGGTCTGAATTTATTACTTCTTATACGCCGTATCAACCCGAAATAAGCCAAGGTCTTTTACAGGCGCTATTCGAGTACCAGAGCATGATGAGCGAACTAACTGGCATGGAAGTTGTTAATAATTCCCTGTATGATTATTCAACCGGTCTTGGAGAAGCGGTTTTAATGGCTGCCAGGCTCCAGCGAAAGGCCAAAACTTTTCTTATTCCAGACAATCTACCTGCCGCCAGAGTCTCGGTGCTGGAGAATTATTGCAATGGCCCAGGGATAATATTTCAAAAATATGCCATTGACAAGACAACAGGAATGGCAGACCTGGAAGACATGAAATCCAAAATTGATGATACCACGATAGGCGCGCTAATTGAAACTCCAAATTATTATGGTGTCCTTGAAAGCCAGGTCGATGAAATTCGTCAGATACTTGATGGAAAGATCATGGTGGTTGGAAGTGACGTGGTTTCCCTGGGGGCAGTGCGGCCGCCGGGAGATTATGGTGCAGACATAGTTATTTCAGAAGGCCAGGTCTTTGGGAATGCAATTAATTTCGGAGGACCCATGCTGGGAATAATGGCCTGCCGGAAAAAGCATATAAGAAAGATGCCCGGGCGAGTTATTGGCCTGACTTCCGATACTGAGGGTAATCGAGCATTTTGCATGACCCTCCAGACTCGTGAGCAGCATATTCGCAGGGAAAAGGCAACTTCCAATATTTGTTCAAATGAGGCTCTAACCACTGTGGCAACTGCAAGCTACATGGCATACATGGGCGGTTCTGGTCTCAGAGAACTGGCAATTAAAGTAATGCAAATTTCAAGGAATTTAGCAAGCCAGATTGCGGAAATTCCAGGATGCCAGGCTCCAAAATTCATAGGCCATTATTTCAATGAGTTTGTTGCCAGTTTCCCAATGGACGCCGAGAAGCTTGTTCAAAAGTTAAATGATAAATGCATCAATCCCGGGATTGTGATTGAAGAGCCAGGCATGGAAAATGATTTGCTGATTTCTGTTACAGACAAGACGCAACCAGAGGATATTCAAAGATTCATTCAAGCACTGAAGGAGGTGATTTGATGTCCTACCGCCAGGCAAAACATGATGAGCCCCTGATTTACGAATTAACCTGTGATGATGTTCCTGACACAAACATTCCAAATGGGCTTCTTCCAGAAAATCTAATTAGAAAGAAAGCGCCCAATATTCCAGGACTCTGCGAGCGCGACCTTGTTCGGCACTTTGTGGCCCTATCGCAGATGAACTTTGGAGTTGACTCAGGATTTTACCCACTTGGTTCATGCACAATGAAATATAATCCCAAGATTAATGAAGAAATTGCTGCCATGATAAAGGCCAGTTTAATTCATCCCAATCAACCGTTCCAGCAAATTCAGGGCACACTTCAGATTATGTACGAGCTTCAGGAAATGCTTGCAATTATCACAGGCATGGGTGCAGTAAGCCTTCAGCCAGCCGCCGGAGCCCATGGTGAATTCACAGGCATGTTGATTGCAAGAGCGTACCACGAAAAGAATGGTGAAGACAGGAATCAAGTGATACTGCCAGACACCTCCCATGGAACAAACCCTGCAAGCGCGGCAATGGCTGGCTATGATATTTTGACAATCCCGTCCAATGAAGGTAAAGTGGATCTGGATGCACTGGCTGCGGCGGTTTCTGATAAAACAGCAGCTTTCATGCTCACCAATCCAAATACCCTGGGCATATTCGAGTCCGAGGCAGACGATATTGCAGACATTGTTCACGAAGCTGGCGGTCTGATGTACTATGATGGCGCAAACATGAATGCCATAATGGGCAAAACTTCCCCTGGAAAATTAGGTTTTGATATTGTGCATTTGAACCTGCACAAGACATTTGCAACACCCCATGGTGGTGGCGGCCCAGGCTCCGGCCCAGTG
>DAOVXH010000103.1 GCA_030636255.1 Methanomassiliicoccales archaeon | reverse complement strand
TTTCACCAGACATTCTGGGCCAGATAAACATAGAATCACAGCCAGACATTCAATCGGCTATTGATTCAGCCATAAAATATGTTAAGGACAAGGGAGCCATACCAAGAGTTATTTTCCTACCCAATGGCAGCCTTACTGTGCCAGTCCTGGAAGGAACAGAACTGCCTAGTGGATTAATGAGAATTAAGACCGACATCGGTGCACAGGACATGCTGGACGTTTTGGACATTGTTTTTGAGGGTTGATACAATGCTGAACAAAGAAGCTTTGATAGACAGACTGGTCAAGGGAATGAGAGACGGTGCAATAGAACTTCCACCGGACGTGACTGCGAAGCTGGAAGAGGCACACAGCAAGGAAACTGATGACATTCCAAAGATGCAGTTCAAGGCCATTCTGGACAATATTAAACTTGCACATGATGAAAGTTTACCACTATGCCAGGATACTGGAATTCAGGTATTCTTCATTAAAGCAGGATATGATTTTCCCTATCTCAATGATATACACAAGGCAATACCATTGGCAATAAAGAAAGCTACAATGGAAATACCTCTGAGGCCAAATACCGTTGACCCGTATACTGGAAATAATCCAAAGAACAATCTTGGGCCAAATATGCCTGCAATAACCGTGGAACTGGTGGAGGGTGATGAAGCCACAATTCAAATCATGCCAAAAGGAGGCGGAAGCGAGAACATGTCTGCACTCTGGATGCTTACCCCGGCTCAGGGATTTGACGGTCTGAAGAAGAAGATACTGGAGCACATTCAATTTGCCGCTGGAAAGCCCTGCCCCCCAATAATCCTGGGCGTGGGAGTCGGCGGAGGAGCTGATATGGCTGTGAAGCTGGCGAAAAAGGCAATTCTCCGGCCACTGGATGTGACAAATTCAAATGAGAAAATAGCAGCCATGGAGAAGGATATTCTTGATTCAGTGAACAAACTGGGCGTGGGTCCAATGGGACTAGGCGGAAACACCACTGCTCTGGCGGTTCATATTGAATATACCAGCCGGCATCCTGCAACCTTCCCAACGGCTCTGGTAATCCAGTGCTGGTGCGATAGAAGGGCAATCATCAAAATAGACAAGGATGGAGGGATGTCTTAATGGCTGAATATAATCTTAAAACCCCAATTGATAATGAAACAATTTCCAAGTTGGTAGCAGGAGATATAATCTATCTCTCAGGAACAGTGTTCACAGCCAGGGACGAGGCACATATGGAACTACTGGAGCATGGGGACATACCAGGCTTTGACATGACCGGCCTCGGGCTCTATCATTGCGGCCCAGTGATGCAGCAGAAGGACGGCAAATGGAACATTATCTCTGCGGGACCAACAACAAGTTTCAGGATGGAGACACTTGAACCAGAATTTCTTGATAAATTCAAAGTTAAACTCATCATAGGTAAGGGCGGCATGGGCCCCCTGACATTAGAATCCCTGAAAAAGCATAATGTGGTTTATGTATCATTCACCGGAGGAGCAGGAGCACTGGCTGCAAAAGGCCTTGGAGAAGTTAAGGGAGTTTATTACCTGGAAGAACTAGGCATGCCAGAGGCAGTCTGGGTCTTCGAGGCCAAGGGCTTTGGGCCGCTGATAGTGTCCATGGACTCCAAAGGGCATTCGCTCTACGATGATGTTAATTCCAAGACAAAGGAAAATTTGGAGAGGCTTTTGGGAGATTAAGCCTGTCCATCTAAGACTTTCTTCGCCGCAATTCCAATATCAGCAGGCGAGTCACACACTGTTGCGCCAGCGGCACTGAGAGCTTTCTTCTTTTCGGCAGCTGTTCCTTTTCCGCCGGCAATTATTGCTCCTGCATGGCCCATGCGCTTTCCTGGTGGTGCTGTGCTTCCTGCTATGAATGCTACAACTGGCTTCTTCATGTGGTCCTTGATGTACTGGGCTGCGATTTCCTCGTCTGAACCGCCTATTTCTCCAATGAGTGCGACTAAATCTGTTTCTGGATCATTATTGAATAGCTCCAGTGCGTCCCTGTGTGAGGTTCCTATGATTGGGTCCCCGCCAATACCCAGGCAGGTGCTCTGCCCTAATCCAACATTAGTTATCTGGGCTGCAACTTCGTATGTCAGGGTTCCGGAACGGGAAATAACACCGCATCTTCCAGGGTTGTAAATCTCTACTGGCATGATTCCCATCTTCCCAATATTCGGGGTTATGATACCAGGGCAGTTTGGACCTATTAACTTGGTCTTGCTGTGTTTCAGCAATTGCTTGACTTTCAGCATGTCCAGTGGTGGAATTCCCTCTGTGATTAGCACGACTAAATCCAGTTTTGCATCTATTGCCTCAATGGCTGCATCTGCTGCATATGGTGCTGGAACAAAAATAATTGAGGCATTTGCCCCTGTTTCTGCAATAGCATCCTCAACAGTATTGAAAGTAGGCAGTCCCAGAACATCCTGGCCAGCCTTTCCTGGTCTAATTCCTCCTACGAGTTTTGTTCCGTACTGGAGCATTCGCTCTGCATGAAATTGACCTTCTTTTCCAAGGCCCTGGACAAGTGCTTTTGTCTCGCCTGTTAGAAGTATTGACATTCAAGCACCTCCTGCAAGCTCTACTGCCTTTTCAGCAGCTTCTTTGAATCCTGAAATTGTGTGGAATGGCAGACCTGAACTATTGAGGATTTCAATACCTTCCTTGGCATTGGTTCCCTCTAGCCGGGCAACTATTGGCACTTCAACATTTCCAATGTTCCTGATGGCCTCTACCACGCCAGTTGCAACCCTGTCGCATCTGACTATTCCGCCAAATATGTTAATTAAAACGCATTTCACGCTCTTGTCCATCATCAGTATTCTGAAAGCGTTTTCTACAGCCTCGCTGGATGCTGTTCCGCCTACATCCAGAAAGTTAGCTGGCTCGCTGCCTGAAAGTTTGATAAGGTCCATGGTTGCCATTGCCAGACCGGCGCCGTTCACCATGCAGCCAACCGAGCCTGATAATTTGATGTAACTCAGTCCATGCTTGGATGCTTCCACTTCAAGGGGATCTTCTTCATTGGTGTCCCTTAATCCTGGATGTTCCGGGTGCCTGAAAACAGTATCTCCGTCAAGGTTCAGTTTCGCATCCAGTGCAATTAGCTCGCCTTCCTTTGTGACCACCAGTGGATTTATCTCGGCCAGTGTTAGTTCCTCGCCTATGAACAGCTTGTACAGATTATTCACACATTTTACGCCGTCCTTGAATGCCTGGCCAGTTAAACCAAGCTTGAAACAAATACTCCTTGCCTGATATGGCATTAAGCCTGCTGTTGGATCCACCCAGTGCTTGTTGATTTTCTCTGGTGTATTGGCAGCAACGGTTTCTATCTCAACGCCTCCCTCAGAGGATGATATGATGGCGATTTTTGAAGTCTCCCTGTCAATGACTACAGCCAGATAGATTTCACGCTCTATATCTGATGCTTTTTCCACCAGGACCGTGCCAACTATCCTTCCTTCCGGCCCGGTTTGATGCGTCACAAGGTTCATACCGATTATCTGGCCAGCTAATTCCTTGACCTCCTCAGGGGTATTGCCTACCTTGATGCCTCCACCTTTTCCCCGGCCTCCAGCATGTATTTGGGCCTTTACCACATAAGGGCCTGAGAATGTTGTAGCCAGCTGTCCTGCTTCTTCTGCAGTTACAGCAGACCTGCCTTCTGGTACTGGGATTTCATACTTTCTAAAAAACTCCTTTGCCTGATATTCATGAATTTTCAATTTATCACTTCCTGACATGGATTAATATCAGCCGGAGAATGCTAACTCCCTAAATAATATTAATGTAAAAAAATTGGACAATATTTTAGCATATTTATTTATTTAATTGTGGCCAGGCACAGAAGGTTTTTATACATCAGTGAACATTACTGTTTAATAATTCCATTAAAGGAGGGATATTATGTTAGTATTGGTGAGATTATACCCTAAGGGAGGATTGGACAGTCTTGGAAAATTGCTTGAGTCAGAGAAGAGAAATCTATACTGGGAGGACATTCGTCCACTGTATGCTATAAGGCAGGAGGGCAAGAAATTCCTGAGCATCGTACTTGATGTTAAGAATGTAGATGCCATCCAAAAGGTGTTTCTGAAGAACCTGGAAACCATGACCTCTGTGAGGAAATCTATAACAATTCCCATAATGAGTCCGGTGTACTTCCCATTGCCAGAGGGCCATGAGAAGGATCTCAGCAGGTTTATGTTATTCCTGAGAATCGAGCCAGGCAAATATGATGAGGTTTATACAAAACTTCTTTCGGACATGAAATATCCAGATGGAGTAAACGTAACATACCTATCATATTCCTTCGGTGACGATGACCTTATACTGTCAATACTTGCCAAGGACAGGGAGAATGCCTTGAAGTTCGCTGAAAACACCATAAGCAAGATTGATGGCGTACTGGCTCATGACACTTCAAAGGTTGTTGAGAGGATACCCCTTCTACCAGAGGACAAATTGAAGACTCATGTTGGAAGGTTCATGTACTCTGTTCCAGCAGGCCAGAAGGGCGCCATGGCAAATCCAGAGGCATATGCCAAGTATGTAAATGAGAAGGCCCCCATGAGCGTCATAATAAGGCTATTTTCAAAGAAAAACCTGCCAAAGTTATGGGAGGATGTGGAAAAGAATGTTCCAGCTATGGAATCAAAGAACTTTACTGCCTACTATGCATCACAACAGGATGCCAAGGATTACATAACAGTTATTTCTGAGGCCACAAACTTTGAGGTCTTAAGAACCATGGTTGTAAAGGACCTTCCAACATTGGTTGATTCACGTAAGACAAGAACAATACCAATGATGAGCCCCACATATTTCCTTATGCCAAAGGAGCACCCACGGAACCTGGAGCGTTTCCTGATATCTCTCAGGGTGATGCCAGGGGATATTCAGACAATTCGTTCGAAGATAATTGCCTATGATTTCCCTGACAATGTCTTTTTGACCTATCTGACATTCACTTTAGGAGAGGATGACATATTACTTTCAATATTGTCAGACTCACAAAAATCAGCACAGGAATTCGCAAAGAAGGCATTTGACAAGATGGACGGTATTGTCTCGTATGATATTTCCAACCAGTTGAAGACCATGAGGTTGACCACCACAAAGAAGTGGAAGAATCACCAGGGCAGGTTCCTCTCAAGCTATGACAAACAGCACAAAAAGGACTTTGACAGCAGGTTTGACTGGACAGATGATTTCGACACCTATGCTGCAATGACTGGCGCTTTCACTCATGAGCTTGAATGATGATACACTCATCATAGAATATTCGCAAGATGATATCATTCAAGCGAATTATTCCTTTTATTCTAGTTTGTACTAGATAAATTGGAATATGGTATACTAAATAATCAATATTCTCGCCACAAGTACTAAATTATTTGAGAAAATTAAACATATTGTCAAAGTACGTATATGCATGTGTGAGAACATATAAATACATAATTTAATTAGAGGGTGAGAGGAGGCTTACCATGGGTAAAAATCTTACAAGAAAGATACTAGAGGAGCATTTGGTAGTGGGTGACTACATACCAGGAAAGGAAATTGGAATCAAGATTGACCAGACCCTGACACAGGACGCTACAGGAACAATGGCGTACCTGCAATTTGAAGCAATGGGCTTGGACAAGGTAAAGACAGAACTTTCCGTGAGCTATGTGGACCATAACACTGTCCAGGTGGGTTTTGAGAACGCTGATGACCACAAATATCTTCAGACAGTGGCAGCCAAGTTCGGTATTGTTTATTCAAGGGCCGGAAATGGAATCTGTCACCAGGTACATCTGGAGAGATTCGGGAAACCAGGAAAGACCATGGTTGGTTCAGACAGTCACACACCAACCGGCGGCGGAATTGGCATGATTGCCATTGGCGCTGGAGGTCTGGATGTTGCAGTCGCAATGGGCGGCGGCGAGTTCTACATCACCTGTCCCAGAGTCTATAAAATCAATCTCACAGGCCAGCTAAAGCCATGGGTTACTGCAAAAGACATTGTTCTGAAGATGCTGGAAATTTTCAGTGTGAAAGGAAATGTTGGCGTAATCATGGAATATGGTGGACCAGGCATGAAGACCCTTTCAGTTCCAGAAAGAGCAACAATCACAAACATGGGCGCAGAAATGGGCGTTACCACTTCTCTATTCCCATCTGATGAAGAGACCAGGAAATTCCTAAAGGCCCAGGGCCGTGAGGATGACTGGGTAGCAATGGAAGCCGATGCTGATGCTGAATACGATAAGGTTGTAGACATTGACCTTGGAGAAATCGTACCTCTGGCAGCAGCACCACACAGTCCTGGAAGCGTAATCACAGTTGGAAGCATGGCAGGAAAAAAGGTTGACCAGGTTCTTGTTGGAAGTTGCACAAATTCTAGTTACAAAGACATTGTCACAGTTGCCAAGATTATGAAGGGCAAGAAGTCACATCCTGATGTTTCATTTGGCGTTGCTCCAGGTTCAAGGCAGGTCA
>DAOVXH010000136.1 GCA_030636255.1 Methanomassiliicoccales archaeon | reverse complement strand
TGTTCGGATGGCTCAGGAAGAACCTATCTCAGAGTGGCCAAGGATGCTGCCATTGGCATGATAAATGGAATGTCCGATGAATCTGCCGTGGGTGTCTATTACTTCAAGGGTGCAAATGAATGGCCAGTCATAAACATCACCGACCTTGCAGGAACCGGACGAGACGATGTAATAGATGCCATCAATAATACCATCAAAGAAGAACAGGGAAACACAAACACTGCTATCTGGGACGCCATTGGTGAACAGTATATGGATGTGAAAACTGCCAGTATGCTGCCACAATATGCAGACCACTATGCAGCAGTCGTATCGTTGGGAGATGGGGCTGATTATCAGGCAGCCGATAGTTCTGCATTCAAAGTACAGAGCCTTGAAGCAGGAAGTGATGCCTGGGCCCCCTGGGGAGACATGCTTCCAGAGATGGGATATCCAACTGGAAATTACGCAGATCACTGGGGCAAATACTGGTTCTACAAGGACGCGCTTCCAGGAATATGGAGGGATGCAGGTTCCTATGGTGGAGCATGGAAGCCAAATAGAATGGGATTGCTTAACTCAGATGTACCAATTTACACTATTGGTCTAGCATTGGAGCATTATTCAACACCATATGCAAATGAAGCAGATCCGATGCCAGCTGAAGGTTCATCAGATACCCATACACATACGAAAGATACAGAATCTGGAACAGTAGAATACAATTTCTGGAGAATAGCAAATACCTCCAATGCAGAATACTTCTATTCAGAGGATGGCTCGGACCTTGAGGACATATTCACCACAATAGGCCAAATAATCGCCAATAGTGGATTCAATCAGACACGAGCATCGGCTCAACAGCCCACAACAAAAGCAGTAGAGAATTATGATAAAAGAGTTGTGACACAGACCTTCAGTCTTGAGGGCATGGAAAGCGCAGACCTGAGCTTCTGGCACAGGTATAATATCCTCCAGGGAGGCAATGGGGCTTTCATCCAGGTTGGTTATGATGATGACCATACGGTGGACAGTGATGGCGATGGAATAATGAACAATGACTGGAAATGGAAATATATTATTCCACCAGGACAGTATACTGGAATGCTGTACTATGAATATCAGATAGAAGATAGCTTTGGAAATCGTATTCAATGGTGCTGGAACGGTGTCAGCGATGATGGTAGTTTCGGCTGGGAATATGCAGATATGGACATAATATCCTATGTGCCTGAAGAATTCAGGTCCAATGTGAAAATAGCATTCAATTATACACAGTTCGGAGGAGGCACTGGAGTTGGCTGGTACATTGATGATGTTAATCTTGTTGTCAGCAGAAATGCCACTGCAATAATTGATGGAAATATGAAGGATGTATGGGCAATGAGCAATATGTCCCACAGCGGCAATTATTCATGGTCCAATATTGATCCCACAACCGGCTATATCAAGACAGGGGTGGACAACTCTCTCATGACCACGCCTATTGACCTGACAAATGCCAGGAATGCATATCTCAGCGCCTACTTCAAGTTCAATTTCAATGAGGATGCAGGCATCCCGCCAGATGGTTTCAGGGTGGAAATAAGCCAGGACGGAGGCATAACATGGAATGCTGTGAATCTTGGGGCAAGGGCCTGTTACGGCATATCCGGTACTGATGATGATATTGATGACGGGGTAATGGATGGAAGGGCATATACCGGCCTTCCAGAATCTGGAGACACTGTAGCAGATGATTACTGGGTAAATGCATCCAGCCTTACAAGATTGAATCTTGACCTTTCTGCCTGGAGCGGAAATCAGATACTGATAAGGTTCAGGGTTGTTACCAATGATTTGGGTGATATATTGTACCCACATAACAACAATGTCAATTACGGTACTGACCCGGGATTCGGTGGATTTTACATTGACGATGTCCAAGTATTCGGAGAAACAATATTTGGATAATCAAATTGCTGAATATAAGGAGGTAGAATGCGCAGCCAGATAATTCCTCTCATTATAGCTATCGTGCTTTTTACCAGCATACTGCCTGGTATCAGTCACGGGCAAACCGAGGCTTCG
Organism: Methanomassiliicoccales archaeon; assembly: GCA_030636255.1. Taxonomy (GTDB): domain Archaea; phylum Thermoplasmatota; class Thermoplasmata; order SG8-5; family SG8-5; genus JAGLQM01. Next base: position 3,359 of record DAOVXH010000136.1, on the reverse strand, counting down.
GACTTCAATTTCCAGGGATACAATGATTATGAAGCTGTAAAGGCAGAACTGGAAAAATTGGAGGAAAATAATCCTGATATAGCAAACCTCATGGTGCTGGGTCAGACCTGGGAAGGAAGAGATATACTGGCAATGAGATTGACAGATAATCCAGACATAGAGGAAACTGGAGAAGAAGATGTTCTTATCATGGGGGGCCATCATGCCAGAGAACTGCCTTCGGTGGAGGTTCCAATGTACATTTTGAAATTTCTTATTGGCAATTATTCATCCAATTCAACAGTTAAGCAGCTTGTGGATTCCAGGGATATTTGGTTCGTGCCATTATTGAACCCAGACGGAAGGGAATATGTGCAAAGCACCGGTAATGACTGGCGGAAAAACAGACGGCCAATTGACACAGATGATGATGGAACCATTGACGGAACCGGAGTTGACCTGAACAGGAATTATGGGCATCTGTGGGGAGAATTGCCTGGAACAAGTCACAATATTGCAGATAGTGTCTACTGCGGCCCTTCGGCATTTTCAGAGAATGAGACACAGGCCATAAGAGACCTGGCAACTTCCCAGGACTTTGTTATTTCACTATCATATCACACCTATGGCGAGGTCATATACTATCCCAGGAACAATAATATTGATACAACCAGCCCAAAGGGAGACTTGCTGGAGGCCATAGCTCAGGACCTGGGAGGTCTTACTGGATACGATTACATGGAAGGAGTGGATGCCTATCCTTCAACAGGTGATTCTGATGACTGGCTATATGAAGATACTGACTGCCTACCATTCACAATAGAACTGGGAACCCAGTGGGCAGTTCCAGATGATGAGCTCCTGACGCTTTGCCAGAAAAACCTCCAGGCTGCATTATATGCCCTGGATATTGCAGAAGAGCCAGAAAAGACCCAATTACCTGACTGGACATTCATGGTGTATATGTCTTCTGACACTGGGGACTCGCTTGTGGACGAGGCGCTTGTGGACCTCAATGAGATGGAAGTTGCTGGCAGCAGTTCAGATGTGAATATTGTGGTTCTCTATGATGGAGAGGACAATGGAGATTCAATGATACTTCATATTCAGAAGGATGCCGGGGGATTTAACACTGACATAATATCATCTGTTATTGATGACCTGGGAGTAATAACTGACCCGCCAAACCGGGAACTGGATATGTCTGACCCATTATTGCTGGGAGACTTCACTTCCTGGGCTATAGAGAACTACCCGGCCCAGAAGTATATGCTTGATATTTGGGGTCATGGAAATGGGGTGCTTGGGGGGTTCATGGAGGATCAAGGAAGCTTAATGGAATTGAATCAGATTAGCCAGGCACTTGAAGGTCTGAAGCTTGACATTGTAGGTTTTGATGCCTGCTCCATGGGACATCTTGAGATGGCAGCGGAATTAGTAGGAATATCTGACATACTCATTGGTTCAGAGGCACTGGAGCCCCTGGAAGGATGGGATTATGAAGCCACCTTGAAGTCACTTGTTAATGAACCTAGCATGAGTCCCGTTGAACTTTCTTGCAATATAGTGAACGATTATCTGGACAGTGTTACTGAAACATATGCCACACTTTCTGCAACAGATATCAATGTGTTCAATGATTCTTTTATTCCACTTCTGAACGAATTTATTGGTGTATCAATGGACTTTGCCTATGAGGATTACAGCAGCATTTGGAATTCGAGAAACTTAACAGATACATTTGTTCCTGCCAAGGATGCTGTAGATTTCTACGAATATCTGGAAAAGCTGAATAATCATAATGTTTCAGAGCCAGTTGCCCTGAGAATTCAGAAACTTCTTGATATCAAGGATGACATGATAATATATTCCGGTACAGGAACCGCACATCCAGACTCAGATTCAGTGGCCATATACTTCCCTATCATGGGAAATTCTGTGCCCCAGGAATACCTGGATATGGATTTTGCTGAAACTCTTTGGGATGAATATCTGACATTTATCAATAATCCAGTGCAATTACCGAAAATCAGCAATCTAGATTATTTTTCCAAGGTGAACAATTCTGGCCCCTACTCAATAACTGCCAGTGTCCTGCCCTCCGGGGATTATGACCTTGATCTGATATACCGGGTGAATTCAGGAAGTTGGAGCACCAGACCCATGACATATGCTGATGACAAATTCAATGCTTCAATACCAGGCCAGACAAATGGTTCTTTCATAGAATATTATTTTAGCTTGCCAGACCACAACATTACAGAGCCCTATGAGGTGAAGTGGGGAACTGATAATTATTACAATTTTACTGTTGACGCAGCTAGTGACCCGGAGATACTGGGTATCCTGGTGGAGCCTGAAAATAATCAGGATGGAAATATCACCAAATTCACTATTAATTGTACAAATAATGGCCCAGATTACACAATTGCGAATATAAGCCTGATTCTTGAGGGAAATTCCACAGAAATTCTTCTTGGCTGGGAGATTGCCACGCTTCAGCCAGGAGAATCCATACTTTTCAGCTGGAACTGGACCTCGATACAAGGAACATGGAATGCCACTGCAAAAGTAGAGTCCATGCTGTTTCAAGATAGTAATTTGAACAATAATGCAGCTAGTATTCAGGTGAATATCTTGGATGAAATTGTCCCACCAGGCAATGACGGAGATCTGCTCTATGTCTTCCTGATACTGGCACTAGCAACTTCAATTCCATTGATTGTTCTTCTGGTAGCCTTGAAAAAAGGAAAGGATAAAAAATTAAGATTTGCCAGGAAGAAAATAGTATCAGCAAGGAGCTTTGTGGAAATGGCAGAGGAGTTCGGTGGAGATACTACCCAGCCCAAAATTATGCTTGTAAATGCAGAGATGGCCCTCAAGAGGGGAAATGCCAGGGAAAGCGAGGAGTGGTCCAGGAAGGCAAGGGACGAGGCAATGCTGGCTGTGGCAGAAAAGGAGGAAAAATAATGAAATTTAACTTAAATTCAATGAATATTCACAGAATGAGTAAAATACCAATTATCCTAATAACATATATATATAAAGAAGAGTTTACAGAAAGTATCCAATACTTGCTAAATAACAATGTTGGGGAATTTAGCACAAATAGTTCCGGGGTGAACCCATGAATGGAAATAATTCAAGTATAGTGCAGAAGATAGTGAGCGTGTTTATTTTGTGGTGCATGGTAGCAGGCGGTGTTTTCAGCCTAGTGGCCATTGAGACTGGAGGGGCAGACAATCCGTCCAACCCAGTGCCTTTATTCGTGCCTGCAGTAATAACTGATGAATTTGAGTTGATTGATGCTGGAGTCTATGATGTAGACTATTCCATTACCATCAACAGCGGAGGAACATTGAGGATTGTGAACACTACAT
>DAOVXH010000111.1 GCA_030636255.1 Methanomassiliicoccales archaeon | reverse complement strand
TCGGCCTCTGCAAGACGATTGCTGGCATTCTCCAATTCTATCTTGAGGCCGCGAATGAAATCGTTCTTTGCCTCCATTGAATGTGCCACCTTGTCAATGCTGGCGTCCATTTCTGTTTTGGCCTTGTAGGAATCATCTCTCTTCTTGCGAATTGTGGCAAGCTCCTTGCCCATTGAATCCTCTATTTTCTGCATGGCCTTCAGTTCGGTGCCGTGCTTGGCCAGTGCCTTGTCTTTATCTTTGATATTCTTATCATTGTATATGATTTTACTATCAATGGATTTTAAATGATCATCAACTTCTTTCTTCCTGTCGCCAAGTATCCTGGCTCTGTCCTGAAATCCACCCAGAGACGCTGAAAGTTCAGCTTCTTCCCTGTTCAATACTCCAATTCTGAGCTGCAGGTTCTTCATGGCCTTTCCAATGCCCTTTGATGCCCTGTCCAGGAGCTCTTTTTCCTTGGCCTGCTTTGTCTTTCCCAGTGTCTCGAACTCGGCGGAGAATTTTTGAAGGTCTTTAGAGGTTTTATCCTTCAGTTTTCGGGTGTCAGCCAGTTCTTTTTCTAAACCCTTTAATCCAACCTTGAGCTTGTCCAGGGTGGCCTTGAATTCTTTCTTTTGAGTATCAAGTGTATCAACAATTGGTGAACCAGATTTGTCTGAAAGTCCAGCATCCTTTACCTGGGTTTCAAGTTCCATAACTTCTTCTTTAACAGCAGAAAGTTTCTGAGCCAGCTTGTCTGCGTTCTGGGTGGCCTTTCGAAGGTTCTCAGCAACAATGTCCATTTGTCCTCTATCTGCTGAGCCAATCTTCATGAGACTGCGCTCTTTCATACCACCTATCATGGCTCCAGAAGCTTCCACAAGCTCTCCGTCCAGTGTCACCAGACGAACACCGCCCATGCGCTCCCTGGCATCTGCAAGGTTCTGCACCACTACTGTATCGCCGAAAACATAACTGAAAGCGTCCCGGTACTTATCGTCAAATTTAACAAGGTCAATGGCAAATCCAAGTGAGCCTTTCACAGCCATCATTGCCTTTCCCCTGGGTCTGGATGGTAACATCTTGGTTAGAGGCAGGAACATTGCCCTGCCAGCCTTGTTTGCCTTTAGGAATTTAATGGCCTTCTCTGCAGTTGCATCATCATTGACAACTATTGCCTGCATACGTCCACCGGCAGCGGTTGCTATGCCAGTTTCATATTTCTTGTCCAGGTTAACAAGTTCTGCAATGGTCCCGTGAATACCCTTTAGCTCGCCCTTGTCCCTGGCCTCGATGATGGTGTTAACTGCCTTGCTGTATCCACGTTCAACTGACTTTGCAGCGTCTGTCTCGGCCTTTAATTGATTGTAATCTCTTGTGAGGCTCTTTATGGCTGCCTCCAGTTCCATTGATTGCCTGTTTAGCTCTTCTTCCTCTTTCCGCTTGGCAAAGAACTTTTTCTGGATATCTTCAAGGAACTTGCCAGACTTCTTACCCTCACTTTTGAGCTCCTTCAGGCGCCAGTCAGCATCCTTCAGCTGGAATTCTGCACTCTTGGTCTTTTCTTCCATACTGTCCTGATCATTTTCAAGCCTTGATTCCCTGTCTTCAAGTCGGTCATTTTCAACAATAAGTGTTCGAACCTTTTCATCCAGTTCATCAAAACGTTTTTTCAGTTCCATGATCTCTTTTTGTAATGGTGTTGAATCAGAGCCAGATAGCTTCTTCTCGGCAGCTTCAAATTCCTTTCTGACCTTTTCCAGTTCAGTGCTGGCAGATTTGTGCTTCTTCTGTGTGTCTGCCTTCTGGATTTTCAGGTCTTCAAGTTCCTTTTCAAGTTTCTTGAGGTCCCCGGCGCGCTGCTTTTTTTGCTGTTTTAACTCGATTATTAATTCCTTGGAATTTTCAATGCTATCTTGACATCTGGCAACCTCTACCTTCAGGGCATCTAGATTCTTTCGTAATTCGGCAGATTCAGCAGAGCTTTTTTCTTCTATTTCTGCCTCTGCCTTTTGCAGTTCTTCAATTATGCCAGTGAGCTTCTTTTCCATGTCTTTCTTGGACTCTCCAAGCTTGGCAATCTCAGCATCACGCTTTGCAATACCATCCTGAAGACCAGCAATTTCATTTTCCAGGGATTCCTTGCGCTTGTACTCCAGCTGGGCCTTGGCCAGTTCCAGTTTTTCCTTCTGCTCCCTGTACTTCAATGCACCGGCCCGGTCCTTCTCAAGCTGCTTAATCTGATTGCGAAGTTCTCCCAGGATTATGCCTATTCTGTCAAGGTTGTCTTCAGCTTCAGCCTTGTCCTTCTCGGCAGACTCAATATCAGCATCAAATCGACTAATGCCAGCAATATCATCAAGGATACCGCGGCGTTCCTTTGCACCCATCTCTACTATCCGGGTAATGTCACCCTGCTGGACAAGGTTGTATCCGTCTGCGGATATCTTGGCATGAGAAAGTATAGAATCAAAATCTCCAAGTGAACTTTTCTTTTCATTAACATAGAAACTGCTGGTATAATCAGCCTTTGCAGTGCGATTGCGCTTCACATGCCTGGTGAGCTTCACAATGTCAGTATCAATTGGCAGCAGTCTGTCCTCATTATTGAAGACCAGAGAAACTTTGGTGAATTGAGATGGGGAGCCAGCCCTTCCTCCATTGAATATTAAATCAGTTAATCTTCCGGCACGGATAGCCTTGGAACTTCTTGGCCCCAGCACAAAAAGTATAGCATCAGAAAGATTGGATTTACCTGAACCATTTGGTCCAGTAATAGCAGTATATCCCTCGATAAGGGGCACGTTCATTTTGCCCTTGAATGACTTGAAATTCTCCATTTGGATTTCTTTTAAATACATTCGCTTCACCTTTGAAACACAGATTCGACAAAGTCAAATTTGCGTAGGAAACGAATGGTTAATACATGGCCATTTGTTTATTTGTAATATAATAGCCAGTTCTTGCAGGCGGCATCCCAATGTTACCTGCTTGTGCATCCCATTCGTACTTAGTCAGACATTGCGTCAGACAAGAACCTATATATATTCACTAGTATAAATATACATCGGTTAAAATAATACTCGCCTGGATTATTTGATTTTTTTCAGGGAATAAATATCAAAATGCGTCTGTCAGACAAAACCTGGACTATTGATAAAATGTTAATTGCCATTTTAAGTGTCTGGGTATTCTCCCAATAACTATTATATACCCCTCCAAAATATCGGGGTGAAACTATCTGAGGTACTGTCATGGAAGAGTCTCTGTGTAACGTGGAATTTCTTAAGGGCCCAAAGGCCTTCATAGCTAGAGTTCAGAGCGATCTGGGCGGAATGAGAGAGTACAGAAGTGAGTCATTCGAAGAGGTCCTGGAGCAGGTCATCATAGACCTTCAGGAAGAATTCGAAACATCATCTGTTCAGCATTAAATATTTTAAAATATTGCTCTCATTAATGCCCATTCTAGAGCTAGCAGTTAATAGACTAATTTGCCATTTTCCATTATTGGAGCTTCGGTTCCGTCCCTGTATTTTGCCACAATGGTTGGAAGCTTGATGAGGCCGTCCAGGTGTATCATGGCCTTTGCATCATCATCATAATTTGCACCGATGGCGATATGGCAGGTGGAGAAGACCTTCTCATCTTCAAGCATGTTTCCAACAATCTCTGCTTTGCGGTTCAGCCCTATTCCCAGTTCGCCGATATTTCTGGCATTCTTTGCATACTCATCGCCTGCTACTGGGTTCAGCTTTCCCTGCTTCACCATGTCCAGGGCATTGTCCCTGCCAAATTGCAATGTCTTTTCCAGCCTGGTGGCCTCCTGGCCGCCTTCCAGTGTGGTAACAAAATTATCCTTCACATTGGCAATAATTGGCTGGTCGATTATCAGGTCTCCCTGTTCCAAAGAAATTGAACCGTCAAAGGCTATTTTACCGTTGGTACTGCCCAGTGCCGGTGAGACATAGACCTCTCCAGCAGGTAGATTACCTCCAGTCCCGGGAACCCGGAAATCACCGTCATCAGATTCTGCCAGGCGGTCAATAAGCCCTATGGTGACATCAGTGCCCTTGTCTGTGGTAACACGAACGCTAATGGCCTTGTCCAGTATGGCCTTTATGTCTGCGCATTCCTTTCTCAGCCGTGCATAATCTATTGGAACTGTTTTCTTGAACATCTCTGCAGTGACACTTGGGCTCCAGAAGCATTTCATTCTTTTTCCGCGGTACAGGTAATCAAAAATATGGTCATACTCCTTGTCTCCAAGCTTATAATTCTCTTTTATTCCTGCCTCATCTTTTCCAAGCTTTTCAGCGCTGAGTGATATGCAGATGTCTGGATTGGCCTTTATTGCCCCTATGATGGACTTTTCTGCAAAATCAAGCTGTGTCTTGTAGGGTTGAGTCATTATAACTGGCTTACCCCCGAACTCCAGAATAGCATCGTACATTGCCAGGGAAATTGAATAAACATTGTTCTCCGGGTTGGTTATGATAAGGGCGGTCTCACCATCCTTCACAGCCAGGACACTTTATGCTGCTGTCCTTGTGGCTTCCTTAAGCTGACTATCTATCTTCACTTCCACATCTGAAATTTTCGAGCTGGCATCCATGTTCTCACTGCCCCTTCATAGATAATGAGTGATATAAACTATATTGTCAATAATTAACCTTATACAAAGGCCAGAAAGAATATTAAATCAGATGCCTATTACCGGGTATAATAGAGGTGAACTTCATGGAGAAGGATGAGGATTATGAAAGAATATTGGCCACTTACTACGGAGAGAATCAGGTAGTGGCAATGATTATGTTGAAGATAGATACCAAGGAAGCAGACGCAATTGCCACATCTGTGTCAAAATTTGAGGTTGTGGAAGAGCTGTTCATGGTCACTGGAGATGTGGATATTATTCTCAAGGCCAGGTTCGAGAACTACAAGGCCCTGAAGACCTTTGTTCTGGATTCATTGCAGATAAACGGCATCAAGGAGACAAAGACTCTCATGGTGGTCACACCGTTCAAGGAAAATGGAACGTTGCTATTTCCACAGTAATCTCCAATACCTTTAATTGCAAGTTTTGATTATACCCGGAAAATGAGATGCCTGATTCGTAGAATTAGGAGGTATTAATATGAGTGCAGAAGAAAAGGTTGAGCAGATAATCACAGGCCTGGATATGTTGGCCGAGGATAACTCGGTACCCAGGAATATCAGGCGTAATGCCGTTGAATGCAAGGAAAGGCTCAGAAAGAAGTCAGAGGCACTTGATGTCAGGAAAGCCAGTGTTATTTTTAAATTAGACGAGATGGCAAATGACCCGAACATTCCACTTCATGGAAGAACCTTGGTATGGAATATTATCAGCCAGCTTGAGCAGACAGAGTAATCAATAAACAAATCATTGCTCAAAAAAATTATAAAAATATAACAATAAGAGGGAAAGCTAGATTTTCCCTCTATTGCTTTTTTAATTCATTATTCATTCAGTAGTTTGTTGGTGGTGGCGGGTAATCGCCTGGCTGCTCTGCCCCTTCCTCAACAATGGTCGGTGGTGGAGGATAGCTCTCAACTAGTGTGGGCTCTTCCATGGCTGGCTCTGGCTCAGGTGTGGTTGGCTCTGGTTCTGCTGGAGCAGCATCCCCTGACTTGCCCTTTTTCCTTGCCATCATCACACCGATTATGGCAATTATCAAACCAATCAGTCCAATGAGAAGTGCAATGAAAGCACCAGTGTTCAATCCTGCAGTTGTCCCGTGGGCCAGTTCTCCAGCGTCCGAGTCAATGATTACTGTCTGGTAATCCTGGAAGCCCCCTGGTGTTCCAAGGAGTGCTACTTGCACAAGATGCTTTCCGTCTGTCAGCTCCTCTTCTGGTAGTTGGTATGATATTATACCTGTCTCTTCGGTTACCCAGATAGTGTCTATGAACTCACCCCAGAAATCAATCTGAACCGGGAATCCGCCAATTATTTCTGGTCCATGGCCTATCTTGATTATTGTGTAATTTATTTCCATGATATCGCCAGGCGCATAGGAATTCTGAATAATCCAGAACTCTATGATATAACCTTCATAGACTGTTGCAGTATTTGCTGTAATGTAGGTATCATCTGCTCCAGTGACATAGATTGTGGCTGTCGGGGCATTGGCATATTCTAAAGGCAGGGTGTAAGTGAAAT
>DAOVXH010000012.1 GCA_030636255.1 Methanomassiliicoccales archaeon | reverse complement strand
TCTTCCAGGTCTTCTATTTCCTTGAGAATCTGGTCTTCCAGGTCATCTCCTTCCATGTCCTCATCCAGTTCATCTTCAAGGTCTGCAAGCTCTGCAACAAGCTCATCTTCAAGGATGGAGGCCTTCTCATCTGCAGTGACATCATCCTCTTCTTCACGATTCTTTCGCCTCTCGATGGCCTTCTTCACTTCTTCTGTGAAATCTGCGGCAGATAGTCCGGTGGGAATTAGCTCCTTGAGTTTTTCCTTATCATCTGGAAGCATAACAGCCGTGGTGAGCATTTTCTCACATCTCTCTGTCCTTATTTGCTCGGCCAGCTCATCTTTAACAGATGTTGGAACCTCCATAGGGGCCTCTTCAATTTCCTGGGTAATATCATCAAGAACATCTTCCAGCTCATCCAAAGCATCAATTTCTGTATCCTCGTCTAGTTCTTCTTCTGGAACGTCCTCAAGTGGTTCGCTGAATTCTGATGGAATACTATCATCAACAGGAGTGAATTCTTCAATCTCGTCTTCAGCAGGGGCGAATTCTTCAATCTCATCTTCTTCTATTTCATCTTCTTCATGAGTATCGTCTTTCTTAATCTTCTCTAATTCATAATAAATAGAATCATTCTTGATGCCCCAGCTCAGTATCATGACAAGACCGAGAATTGTTGGTATAATGGAGACAATGTGACCAATAGGTTCGGCTGTTCCTATTCCAGGGTAAGGTGCTGCATCTCCCAGCAATGATTGAATAAAGCCTTGTCTGAGCCCAATAACGCCAATAACACCTGCAAAGCTCAATATAACGCCAATAATCAAACCTGTCTTCTTGATTTCCAGAGGGCCTGTTTCAATTTCTTCATCCTCTGGTTCTTCAATTTCATCAACCACTTCTCCTACAGGTTCGTCAATTTCTTCTTCCTCTTCTTCCAGGAATTCCTGGCCGCATTCTGGGCATTCTGTTGATTCAGCAGGGATTTGCTCATCGCAGTTCGGGCATGTGGCAAGTTCTATGTCCTCTTCTTCTTGCTTCTTATTTTTCTTGCCTTTTTTGCCTTTCTTCTTGCTCATGGGTTAACCTCCCTGCGTTTTCTCCTGTAAACTATGAATGTTCCAAGCATGAAAAGAATTGGTATTAGTGGCATTGGAAATTCTGGAATGTCCCCGACTATTGCGGTTCCCCGGTTGGAGTTCCCGACATCTGAATACCCGATAACCGCCCTGCTGTTGAATGTGTCATAGCATAATGAAAGATGAATGGTTTCTGCTGACTCGAAGACATCCTCCGAACCGAAAGTTATGCTGTCGCCTGAGACGGCGCCTGTTATCAGGGTTCCATAATTTGAATTCCCCCCATCCTCGTAAACTATGACTACAAAGTTCAGGTCAGAATCAAATGCTGCCGAAATATAGGATGTTGATGCGGCGTTGAAAATCTCTGAAATGCCATCAAAATCAATGGAATCATCATTTGTCCCTGCGCCGTTAAGATTAACTGTGCCAACAATCGCCTCTCCTTCATTGGAGCTTCCCCTGTAGCATATAACTACCTTGTCCTGGGATGTGTCATAGACTGTTGAGGTATAGGAGGTGAGTCCATCCTCGAAAGTGGCTTTAGTTCCGAAATCTATCGAATCATCTGAGTCTCCTGCCCCGTTCAGGTTTGTAGTTCCAACGATTGCAGTCCCGTAATTTGAACTACCCTCGTCCCTATAGGATATTATGCTCATGCCATTGTCCGGGTCAAATCCTGCAGAAAGATAGCTCACTCCAGCCGACTCAAACACATTCTCAACGCCGAAGTTGATATCTGTTCCTGAAACTGTCCCCACAACCGCGGTCCCGTAGTTCAAATTGCCAGCATCCCTGTAGGCGATAATCATCTTGTCATTGGTTGAATCGTAGGTGGAGGCGCAGTAGAGCGTCGATGCAGAATTAAACGTAGCTGTGGTGCCAAATGTCATTGTTCCGTCAGTCTTTGACACCCCAGCCAAATCTGTTGTTCCCACCACTGCCTGGCCATAACCGCTGTTCCCCCTGAATGAAACAACAACCTTGCCTCCGGTCACATATGTCATGGATACATAACTTATGGCCGGCAACTCTGAAGCGAATGGGACTGGAGAACCGAAACTAACGGTGTTCAAAGCTGCTGAAACCTCACCAACCACTATTTTACCATCACCGTCAGCACCATCAACATATGCGACTATGACTGCATTGTTTGCCGAATCAAAGGCCGCGCTGACGAAGGTGGTGGAACCTGTTTCGAAAACAGTTGGGGTGGCGAATGAAGTGTCTGGTGAAACATCTTGACTGGAACTACGAGTTCCAGTCTGTAAAATAGGAATATGAATATGAACATCAGACACGTCCTCATTCTTCTGCCAGTCAGTAGTCTCAAAGTAAACCTGCATCACGCCGGTATAATTGATGTCTGAAATATCAACGCCTGCTTCAAGTTCTCTAATGCCATTTGCTGCATCTATATTCTTGACAAAATGCTTGCCTGGTAATGAATATAATTTCTTGGAAATTATTTCTCCGTGGATACCAGTGACTTCAATAAGATAATCTGCCTGGATGCCACCAATGTTCTGGCCACCATTCTGTGTGTCCATGTAGATTCTGGTAATGTCCTCTCCGGTTTTCCTGGGAATTGGCTTTGGCGTGCCTGGATCTCCAGGGTCACCTGGGTCTCCAGATGATTCTGGCTTATTTCTCATATAAGGGGTATTGCCGCCTGCAAAGATATTGCCGTCAGAATCTATCTTCATGTAGAACAAGGCATCAGATGTGGTATTGGCTGATGCATATTCTCTAATGTCAATATCTGGATTGTCAGAATCGCTTTCATCTGTGGATTTGTCCACAGCACTCCAGTCTGCAAATGCACCATCAATGAGAATTTCGGCTGGTGCGGCTGTGGCATATGCCTTCAATCCTTCTCCAGATATCCTGTAGGGGCCATCACAACTCACAGATGAAACAGATAGTTCCACAAAGGTGCCTGAATCCATGCTGTTGATGGAAGCATCTACATCCAGGGTGGTTGAAGAACCTGCAGAAACAGTCACTGGTAGACCGCTGACAGAGGCAGAGTTCAACCCAGTAATATCTATTGAATTTACTTCAATATCATGGCCATAAGCCGTGAGTTCCAGAGTCATTGCAGTATTATCAGAAATTATACCATTATCATCATTTGGTTCTTGTTTGACAACAAGTGCGCCTTTCCCCTCTGCAATCTGTGCCTGGCATATCTCGCCACCATCTTCAGATTTTGTCATGAATAATGCTTTGTAATCGTCCTCAAGTGGAAGCATATTATTCGAAATAGTCATTTCAATCTCACTGCCGAACATTGCCGCCCTTACAAATCCCTGTGATTTCCAGCTGCTCCAATTGTATTGGTCATTATCAGAAAATTTTTTCAGAGACTTGCCTTGAATTTTGTCTTCCCAGCCAAATATTTCAACCATGTAATCGGCGCCCATATTTTCCAGCTTATAACCTGTATCTTGGTCATCATCGCTATCAAAGAATATGTAGAGGCTAGTGGGTTCACTGGATTCCATCCAGTTACTTTTGACCCTGGCGTATATATATGTGAATTTTCCGTCCTTTGTAGTAATTCCATATTCCCTAATATCAAGTGCTGACGTGGATTCTGATCCATCGTCTGCTATTAGGAGTATGGTGTCAATATCATCAAATTGCCCATCTATTTTAAGATCCTCGATTGGCTCGGAATAATTGAAAGCAATGAATATGCTTGGAATAAGAAGAACAATTGTTAAAACAAGAACCAATGAGAGCTTTTTTGGTGATATTGCCTTGTCATCGATTCTTCTGAGGGAAGGAGACATGCCTGAACCGCCCATGCCATTAGTAAGCCCATTGGTGAGGCCATTGGTCATGCCCATGCCATTGGTGAGGCCGTTTGTCATGCCCATTCCGTTTGTCATGCCCATTCCATTGGTCATTCCATTGGTCATACCTTGATTGGAATTCAATGCGTTTCCATTGGTGAGACCGTTGGCCATACCATTTGTCATGCCAACACTGGATTTTAGAACATTGCCATTGGTGAGACCCTCGCGATTTGATTCTGTATTTTGAGCATTAAGATTATTTCTATAACCTCTATCGACTTTCTGCCCCGAGTTCTCAGTATTAATCATTGTGTCTCCCCGTCTAGTATATTTATATAGATATTAATTTCAAAAATTGACATATTCTTGGCGTATAAATAGGTTACTATTACATTATCATACAAGATAATATAAAAATAGATACTATCTGAATAAAGCAAAACTTTAATCATATCCTTTGTTATTCCAGATTGGGAAGTGCATGGAACAAAGAAAATACCCCTTCTCATGGGAGCCTGGCTGGTCCTTTTCCAGGATGAATTCACTTCGCAGTTGCCTGAGAATGTACTGGTACGATTATTATGGAAAAAGGTTCGCACCGGAGCATGAGAAGAACATAATTATGGAGCTTAGTCAGCTGTCCAGAATACCATTTGAACTTGGAAATTCTGTTCATAATACAATTGCTGAAATTTTGAAGGATCTTCGTATCCGTGGAAGGCCAATATCTCTGGACGAGGCCAAGGAAACAGCAGTTAACAAGTTCGAGATACTGGTGCAGAACAAGCCCCTGATTGAGAAACGATTGGGCATTGAACTGAACCCGGAAGAGAGAGAAAAAATCCACGGCCAGATTAAAACAAGTATGACAACATTTTATGGTTCAAAATGGCTCACCATGATGCAGGACATGCCCCGGGACATGTGGGACAACTGGCATATTGACCCAGAAGGGTATGGTGAGTTCAGAATTGAAGGAAAAAAGGCCTATGCAAAGCCGGACTTACTTTTTGAGTATAAAGATGGTCGTCATTATCTTGTGGAATGGAAAACTGGTAAGCCACACAGAGATGAAAATATGTTTCAAGTTCAGGCATATCTCTTCTATGCCAAGGACATTCTTGGACTGGATCTGGAGAAGACAGTGGGGGTAGTTCAGTATCTAACATATCCATCAGAAAAGCCCATTGAAGTGGAGGGCCGACTAGTCAACCCAATGGAGATGAAAAACAAGATTATCAGCGAGATAAAGCTCATTGAGTCAAAATGTGCAGATGTATCTAAAAACAAACCACTGCCAATTGGCCAGTTTCCAAAAACTGAAGAATTAGGATACTGCAGGATGTGCAAATATCGGGAGATTTGCCGTCCAGACTATGAATCAGAACCTATTCAAAGCCGCTTATTTTGAAATAATAATAAAATTATAGAAAAAGGAAAAGATGGCCCGAAGGCCATTGTTCTAGTATTATGGATTGTTAAATTCGATTTCAGTCTCTTGTTGCAGTCATCTTAATGGTCTTACCTTCAATTTCGTACTCAAGTGTGAGGGTATTTCCAGATACGCTGTAATCGAATGTGATGGTATCAGTAACTGTTTCATTGTTCCATGTTGTGTTGCCTGTTGTTGAATTATATTCTGAGTTAACCTCAATGGATGTGGTGGTAACTGAGAGTTCTCCATCACTTGTTTCCCATGTGGCAGCATCATCATTTGTGTCTGTTGCATTGCCTGTTTCTGCAGTGCCATCTGATTTGAATTCCATCCAATGGTCATCATCATCCATGGCATTATAGAAGTCAGTCGCTGTTTGGTTAAGAGTACCATCTGCGTCGTATATTTCTGCACTATCCATAGTCCACTTCCCTTCTATACCTCCAACGCCCATGAACATAAAGGCGATGACCACGATAGCAACCACTGCAATGACTGCAACGGCAATTATAATTCCCTTTCCACCACCAGATTTAGCTGGAGCTGCCGGTGCTGGCTCAGCTGGTGGTGTTTGTGCTTCTGTTTCGGATCCCATATTTTTCACCAATAACGAGATTGGGGCTTTAATATATAAAGATTTTTATTATGGTACTAATTTAAAATAGCCAGGAATATATAAAGAAAATAATGAAAAGGGAAAAGTGCGGCTCTTGAAGAACCGCGTTATCTTGCTTTCAGAATTCGTCCTTCGATATTATTATCAATATCAAAGCAACTATACTTAGCATTGAACCAATGCCATAGTATCCCACAGTGAAAATGCCAAAGATTGCACCCATAAGGGCAAATCCCCACTTCTTTCTCTGTATGGACATTATTCCACCAAGAAGGGCCAACAAGGTGAAAATCATAAATATGATTCCACATACCATTACGATATTTTGGATTAAATTGACCATTCCAGTTGCGGTTCCAGTTGGATCTTCAACTAAGTATTCATCGAACAATCCTAAACCAATATCTACTGCACCCATGAACACCAAGGCAACTATTAAGCCCATGATGGCAACTACTATGAGTAAAACTCCAGCAATAATTGGCTTTATTGTCTCAGGTTTTGCTGGCATTACGGGGGGTGGTGGGTCTACGTATTCTTGTACCGGCGGTGGTGGCGCCGGCGCTGGCTCACTTTGTGAAATTGCTTCACTTCCCATCATTTATCACCAACACGAGATGTGGGTTATAATATAAAAGGATTATTATTCTAAATTTTTATTAATTTGCTGGACGCTTCTCTACCTCTAGGCGGTCTGCTGTGGGGTATTCCTCCACAATAAAATACTCACAATTTGAAAGCACTGGCAGGTCCTCCAGAATCCATGCTGCAATCTCGATTCTTGACTTGTCAACATCATGCCTTACTAGCTCCGAAGGAACCATATAATCAATTTTTAACAATTTAAGAATTTCACGTGGCTTTTTTGTTTCTATGACTCCTTTGATGAATGTTCCCTCCTCGGTTATTATTTCCAATTTAGTGGCAGTGTTCTTGGCCCTCCGAATTATCCTATTGCGAAGCTGGGTGGCATCCTTGAAGCTGGATGAACAGTAATGCACGATTATTCTTCGACCTTTCAGGGCCTTGGCAACTTTGCCGGCTGCTTCCTGACTGCCCTTCACAGAGCTGGAAATATCATCTTTTACCTGGAAGCCATGGGTCTTCAATTCTTGCCAGTTGCTTTCTGAAAATTCCAATTCATTTAAATTTATGAATTCAGCACCTGCCAGTTCTGCGGATTTTGCCAGGATTACCATTTCCTTCTCTTTTCCAGGGATACAGGGTATTTCAATGCCGGTTCTCAAGCCCAGGTTTCTGGCATGTGATATCGCTTCTGAAAATTTTGTATTCTCAAGAATTGGCCAATCTTCTGGCGGTGGATGAAACCTTATCTCATCAAGGCCTGCTTCTGCAAGCTGGCTAATCTTTTTCAGGTCAGGTGTTGCAATATACAAATGAATATTGTGTTTCGTACCAAAATGGCCTTTCAGAAGTTCAATAAAATGAATGGTTTGCTTCATGGCCAGGAATGGATCTCCGCCGGTTATGCCAGTACCCCGGGCCTCGATGCTTTCTGCCTCAAATATTATATCATCATCAGACTGAACCAATTTTTCATTGGCATAGGTATCTGGCTTGCCCTGCTTTTTTAGGGATAGGGGACAGTAATAGCAATTGTGACCACATTTTCCAGTAACCAGAAGTACCATTTTCGCACCCTGCTGGCACATGACACAGCTAACTGGCATTGTACCGCATACGAATGATTGATTGGGCAGATTTCGGCATTTTTCCATGCATTCATGATTGCCCAATGTTTATTAACAAGTTGGGTTTCTGAGGGTATTAATGCCAGGCAGACTCAAGGACCAGCATATCATAGTCGATGATGAAAGTGAAGCAGGCCAGATATACAGCAAAGGTTACTTTGGCAACCCCCAATCAGGCGGTTCTCTAAAGCTTAACCTCATCGAGTCAATCTACCTCACAGAAGTGGGTAAGCTCAAGGTCTACAAGGGCAGTGAATTTCAGAACCTAGACAAGCTGTTCCGCATGGGCAATAAATCAGTTGATAATTTTGAAATTAATTACATTGTTTACAGGGATTTGCGGCAAAGAGGCTATGTTGTAAAGAGAGGCACAAATCCTCTGGATTTTCGTGTTCTCCCAAGAGGTGGAATTCCAGGAAAAAATCCTTCCAAATTTTGGGTACTGGCAATGTCAGAGCGCTCCGAGTTTGACATTCAACGCATGATAAGCATAGTCAACAAGGTAAAAAAGGCCAAGAAAACACTATTATTGGCAGTTGTTGACGAGGAGAGCGATATCACCTATTACCGTACCAAAATAATTCAACCCAAGGGCAGGGTCAAGGAAGATGCTGATGGGGTACTGGCAGAGGCACTTTTACTTCGCGATAGAGTTCTGGTTCTGGATGAATGTGAGGCCCAGGTTCTTCATAATGTGGAGTTCTTTGGAAAACTTGTTGGGCCAGGGTTGCAACTCTCACTTCTGGAAACTGCTTTTTTGATGAAGCGCGGCCTGATAAAGGTCAGAAGTGCCAATACTGGCAGGTTCATGAAACTTGATACATTCAAACGGGACGCAAGAATAGTTCAGCCGGACTTTGACCTGAGATTGCAAGTCTACTCAGATTTAAAGAATAAGGGCGTGCTAGTAAAGACTGGCTTCAAGTATGGTGCCCATTTCAGGGCCTATACTGGTGATCCGGAGAACAATCATGCAAAATATTTAATTCACTCAATTCCAGAAGAATACGTCAGCATGTGGGCCGAGATAAGCCGGGCAGTTAGACTGGCACATGGTGTCAAAAAAGAAATTTTACTAGGGCACAAGAAAGGGGAAGAGAAGGTCGAGTATCTCCGGTTAAGAAGAGTACGGCCTTGAATGAGTGGGCTCCAACTCTATAAATGTGATATTAATGTCAAAGTTCAGCTCCGAGCATGTTGAGGGGGGTTGGGCTGATAAGCATGGTTATCCGGCCATCTGTTGGCCGAACGAGCATGGTCGCCCGAGTTTTTCTTGTTTAACCCTATACTTTTTTTTGGAGGGCGACCCAGCGCAGTTCGGTCTAAAAAGAAGTAATTGGCAGCGCAGGAGTTGGGTGGGGGGATTCCAATTGCTGGGGCGGGATTATAAAACAAAATAATAAGTAGATATTAATCAAAAACACATGTTAAAAATAGAAATGAAAGTTCGCCCTTGCATAGGGCGAATTCTTTCAAAATTTAAAATGCCTGTTTTGTTAGCAAGACCTTTCCGGCAGCTCCGGCCATAATCAATTTGACAATGTCCCAGATTATGAACACACCAGCTCCAAGCATTATTGCTCCAGTCATGCCAAAGAGAGGCATTCCGGTAACTGCTGCTAGAACTGTGACTCCAGGAACATATATCAGAAGCATTCCAAGTGTCATTATTGGTATCTGGAATTTTGTGTTCCTGTACTTGGGGGTCATGTCTGTAAGGTATCCAACCACAAAGGCTGCAAGTATGAAGCCAAGCAAGTATCCGCCAGTGTATCCGAACACTGCCTCAACACCGCCGCCATTGGAGGTCCATGGAATTCCGGCAAGTGCCAGTCCCACATACATGATTTGAGAGAATCCGCCCCACTTGTGGCCCAGGACCATTCCAGCCATCAAAACAACAAATGTCTGAAGCGTGAAAGGTACCGCAGAAATAGGTGTATAAACCCTCACAAAAGCACTCATACCGGTCAGGCAAGCAAATGCCAGTGCCAGCATGGTCATTCTTACAAAGTCTAGTTCATTCCTCCACTGGAAGAACCTGTGTCTTGCGTTGATGAATCCATCAACCGAAACATTAGCGTTCATTTGAGCACCGAGAGTGGGAATCCCGACAGGCTATAAAATACTAATTATTCTACAAGGTCCAGACCAAGACTTAAAGCATGCTCCTTGGCCTCCAGAAACTCCAGTGTTCTTAACGGTTGATTAATCTCCGGGTACTCACTGGCCTGATACATTGGCCGGTACTGTGCCATTATGTTCACCCGGACATTTTCTAAATTTTCAGATATCCAGTCAAGAATTGGTTTGGAGCAGCAGTCAACATGGTTCGGCATTACCAGATGTCGAATTATTATCTCGGCCTGCTGCCTGGCTAGTTGATGATTTCGGGTTATTATCTCCCAGTAATTGGCCGCCTTAGAAAGTCGCTGGCCGCATTTACTATTGCCATACTTGAAGTCTGTGAGATATACATCAATAACCCCGTCTAGGATTGCCATTGATTCTTCGGTGAGATACATATTAGAATTCCATACCTGGGGCATTGGGGTATCAGTATGGGCCAGCACTTCCAAGATGAAGGGCAAATTGCTGGTTGGATCTCCGCCTACCCAATTGACGTTCCTGGCTTCTTTCCTGTCAATAAGTTCAGCAATTACCTTGGGTGCAAAATGCTCCCCTGAACTGGCATACTGGCTTATGTCATGGTTCTGGCAAAACACGCATTGGAATGTGCACCCTGAAAAGAAGATTGTGTAAGAAGGAACAAGCTCCGATTCCTCGCCATAATGCAGGAACTCTGAAGATATTCTGGCCTCCAGAACATTGCATTTTCCCCGCTGGCCAGTATTTCGATTTACGGCACATCTTCTCTCGCAGAGCTTGCAGGAGTCAAGCATTCGATTGGCAAGTGCAATCTTCAGGTCAAGGAGATTTAATCCAAGCTTTCCTGAGCCTCCCTCTCCATTCTTGAACCCGTCCATGTAAAACTCGTGCTGGCCCCACAGCTGGTCAAAGGAATCTGACGGATCAAAGTCCACCATGAATTCTTTCAATGAATGAAATTTGGGCTTCTCACGGCCTTCCAGTATTGAAAAATACCAGGGTAAACACCTTGCCAGACTGTCCATGTTCCCCAATAGTTTATTAGACTTAATGAAGTTTATGGAGCGATGATGGATTTGTACAAGGCCTGCGGGGATTTGGTGAATCAAGTTCCTTCCGGTCAAGTTACCACATACGGCTCGGTTGCCAAGGCCCTTGGGAACCATATAGCCAGACGAGCTGTGGGAGTTGTTATGAACACCTACGGCCCGCCATTGAAGATGCCATGCCATAGAGTTGTTTATGCTGGTGGAGGTTTGGGGGGCTTTGCATACGGCCTGCCGAAAAAGATGAAAATGCTGGCTGCCGAAAATGTGTATGAAAATAATGGCAAAATTGCTGATTTTGAAAATATTTTGTTCACTGATTTCAAGACCAATTACCCTCTGAAGAAGGCCAGGAAAGAACAGCTGGCTCTTGCTAAGAAAGTTAATTTAAAAGACTCGAAAAAACTGCCGAATTATGTTCTCGGATTAGATGCATCCTACAATGGCACAAAGGCATATGGTGCCGGGGTTTTGTTTGACATTAAAAAGAATGAACCTGTGAAAACTTACCGAGTCGAAACAAAAATAAATTTTCCATATGTGCCTTCATATCTCGGATACCGGGAAATACCAATCTACAAGAAAATAATCGACCAGGTGAACGAGCCAGTCATTCTCATGGTAGATGGAAATGGTATTTTACACCCCTACGGATTTGGCATAGCCAGTCATTTGGGTGTCCTTCTAAATATGCCCTCCATTGGAGTTGCAAAGTCCAAGTTCTGCGGCGAATTGGCCAGTATGCCAACCGAGCTTGGCAAAAGCCAGCCAATTATACTCGATAAAAAGGAGATAGGCAAAGCTCTGAAAACATCTGCCCGTGCCAAGCCGATATATGTTTCTCCTGGCCATGATATCTCAATGGCCAGTGCCCTGAAAATTGTCATCAAAACTGCAAGGTTGAAATTGCCAGAGCCCACAAGGCTGGCACATATTGAGGCTACAGAAATGAGGAGGTCTGACCTTTGAAGATTACCGTATTCGGTGCTGGTGCAATCGGTGGGTTAATTGGAGCGCATCTGGCCCAGGCCCATGAGGTCACGCTGGTATGCCGGGAAAAACACGCCCAGGCAATAAATTCCAGGGGTCTAAAAATCACTGGAATAAGCGATATTCATGTTCATCCAAAGGCGATTTATTCCCTTGAAGAACTGGATGCAGCAGATTTTTTATTTTTGACAGTAAAGGCCTATGATACTGAAAAGGCCATTCACGATGCATTGCCATTAATGGGGCCGGACACGAAAATAGTGAGTTTGCAGAACGGCCTTGGAAACCTGGAGGCAATTGCACAGGTATTGCCTGACGCTGCAATAATCGGTGGTGTCACCAGCCATGGGGCCATACTTCGCGAACCAGGCATAATAGAACATACTGGCCGGAGCTATACTGTGGTAGGTGGGCAGGAGGCAAAAACCATTGCCAACCTATTGACTGATATGAACATCGAAACCATGGTTGTTGATAATATTCATATCCAGATATGGTACAAGGCAATTGTCAATTCTGTGATTAATCCTATTGGCACACTAATGAAGGACAGGAACGGCCTGCTTCTTCGGGATGAACGATTTCAGGCACTGGCTAGGCAGATTGTTTCCGAAGGGATTGCTGTGGCAGAGGCAAGGGGCATAACTCTCTGCCCGGAATATGCCTGGGAGAGGGTAATTCAGGTTGCTAGTGAGACTTCTGAAAATATCTGCTCTATGAGGTTTGATGTTGAGCGGGGTAAAAAAACAGAAATAGACCAGATGAACGGCGCAATAGCTAGATATGGTTCTGAACATGGTATTTCCACACCAGCTAATGCATTGCTGGCCTCAATTATAAAATTCCATGAAGCATAATGCTTATTATCAAGAGTTCCCATTACTAATCAATGGATTTGGAGACAGTAATTTTAATTCTGGCGGTCATTGCATTGATTATTGGCATAGCACTGGCACTCTTTGGCAGAGCTATCTGGGGCACACTTCTTTCCATGATTGGAGGAATGATTGGCTGGATGCTGGGCTTTGCCCTTGGTGTGATTATATTTGGTTTTGGCAGCCTATTGAGCATAATACTGGTGATAATCTGCGGGTTCGTGGGAAGCCTCCTCATGGGTGCGATTTTCAGGTTCCTGGTGGAGGCTGCACTGGCACTTCTCACAGGTATACTGGCAGCAGGTCTGTTCTGGCTGGCATACCCAAGTCAGATTATTGTGGCCATAATCATTTTCGCGGTGGTTTTCATACTTGCCTACGTGTTCATAGAAAAGGTGGTTGTGGTGGTGACAGCATTCATTGGCGCAATAATCGCTGGTGTGGGAATCTACGTCATCATGGACTATAATCTTGGATATGCTGTCATAGGGGCGCTTGGGCTCCTGATTGCCGGTATTCTGATACAATTCTTTTTGCTTGATGACAGGGATAATTTCCTGTATTAACGATAATCCTCAAGCCGCTTGGCTAGCTCATGTGCTGGAAGCTCGGTTCTCAGTAGAATAATATTTTCAAGCTCTGCAAGCCGCACAGCTAAATCATCAACCTTTTCTGGCTGAATGTAAACCACAACTGCCGGTTTCATTGGGTGGGCCCTGACAGCGATCATTGGCGACCTTCCATAATGAACACCTGAAAAAAGCAAGGCACGTTCAGTGCTCCAGCCATATACTTTATTATAATCATTTGAAGAGAACTGGGTAACTGCTTTTATGCTGTCTATAACCGTGAACCCGTAAATCTGGCGGTCAAGGTCTGGCTTGTCAGTGTTCAGGCATTCTGATTCTGTGAGCTTCATGAACCAGGACACGCTCCAGGCAGTTGGAAATTCACCGATACTGATTATTGCGCCGCTGTCCTCCTCGGCCTCGAACCTGCGAAGGTTCTCTCCGCCTCTGGCAATCTCAATGTCTATCAATGCCTGGACAACTCTTTTAATGGTTGCTATTCCGGGTGATTTACGTCTTCCAGCTTCATAATCGCTGATTACCGATGGTGATACTTCAAGCCCTTCAGAAAGCTCTTTCTGTGAAATTGAAAACAGCTTTCTCCACTTGCGAATTGTCTGCCCTGGCTCTGATGATAATGTTATCTCACCAGCTATTTTTTCCCGAAGTGTCTCACGGACTGCCATATTAAGACAGAAGGAGGTCTGATATATAATAATGACGATGTATTTTTCGGCAAATTGCGAACTAGGTCAATTATAGAAATTCAATCTGGAATAGAATGAGACTTACTTTCAGTCAAGGCTAATGACCAGGGCGCAAACACATATTTCTACTTCGTTGTGTCAGGCGGCAGCCAGATATCTGAAAATACTGGCCCGGATTCATAGGCCAATTCCCGAATGTCAAATATAGCCACCTTTTCTTCACTGCCACATTTCTTGCATAAGAGATAGGGCGCATCTTCCCTGGAGTCTATGCTCCTTGGGCTGCCACATTTACATTTTACAACCTTGTTTACTGCGTCATGATGGGGCTTTTCAAATGTTTTGGCCAGCTGTACACCGCCAATGGTGCTCATGTATGCTGAAACATAGACATGGTGGGACGTGGCCAGCTTCAATCTTTCAATGTGTCCCTCTTCACGAAGGTCTGCAACATCATCCTCGCCTTCCTTACTGACATTGGCATACCTGGTAGTGCCCATGTAATCCACAAGACTGGGTGCGAAATCATAATCCTTGAATATTCCAAGCTGAATACCTCGATTTATCAGTGCATGCAATGGAATCTTCTTAATCCAGGTCTCTTCCTCATCTCTTTTCCTGGCTGGTTTTGTGAAGCTGGATATTAGGATTAGTAATCTCTTCTGGTCTGGGGTAAGTTCAGCCATCTTATTCACCTCCCATGGAATTCAATCCCATTCTGTTCTTTATGTGGGCTTCGTCCTTGTCTGTTATGAGGCCACTGTCCTTTAAATCCTTTAGAAGGAAATTGGCTGTGAACACAGCACCGCCTTTCTTGTCCTCGGTATTGGCATGGACATAAATTACATGACCAAGCCGCATGTCAAAAGCCATTGTCAGAGTGTAGAATATATCATCATCGCCCTTTGGTGCCTTGTGATACCATGAAATTCTCTGGCCAGTTGTTTCGATATTGTGAAATACTACATCTTTAGAATCCACAAATTTCTGAATTTTTTGTGGCGTAGACCGTTTGTCAATTGGAATCCGAAGATGAAGATTGAAGTCGTCTGCAAGTTTTTTGGCCTTCATCTTACTTCCTGATGCCTTAATCATACGGAAAAATATAAAGGTGGTAAATATCCAAATGGTCACACCAACAATGACCTGTAGATAACCTCCAAAGAAGTTCACCAGGTTTCCGGTGTGGGGATTGACTATTTGCCAGTAATCTGCATTCAGTTCATCCAGTGCTTTCATTAATAAATCGGAAATCTTGAAACCCAGAGCTCCAGATGAAATTGCAGACAAGATCTTCACTGCTGCCCCTGTGTATCTGGATGCCTTGACATTGGCTGCCATGGACAGTTGTGCGTCTGAACTCTGCTGTACATTGGTTGCCATTAATTTGGACATCTCTCTCATGCGCTTCTCGGCAAAGGTGTTTACCATGTCCCTAAGACCTTTAATTTCATCAACAAGGCCATTAGAAACACGTTCCATGTCCTTTATTTTCTCGGCGGTGATTAAAACTTCCCTGCTGATATCGAGCTGCTGAGCCAGTGCCAGATTATTACTGTCCAGGCCGGCAGACTTATCCTGCCATATTGCCTGCATATCGTCCCAGCCAGAGAGCATGAATTCCATTACTTCCTCTATGAGCACAATATCAGAATTCAGGTTGGAAAGCTCCTCCTGCAGAATGCCAATTGCTTCTTCCTTCTCGATGTGAAGGATATCTGCCCTGAGGTCCTTGATAATGTCCCAGATTTTTCTAACTCTGGAAAAGAACACTTCTTGAAATTGTTGAAGGCTGCGAACAAAGGAGTAGAAAGACAGTAAGTGATTATATGGCGCCGGATTATCTGAGATGAATATCACACCATTGGTACCTATTATTGCCTTTTCATTGGTTGGCAAATCAACAAACTTATAGGCAATTCCCACCAGCTGGTTTATTTCGTTTTCCTGGTCCTCGCCGTCCTTGTAGTCCATGACCGTCTCGTGCTCTGGAAGCAGAGAAGACGTAAATGCCACAGTGAACTTTGGTCGGAAATGGGTGTCGCCGTAAATTAACTTTAAAATGCGTCTCTGGAACTGGGTTAACAAGGCATCCATCATTATGGAGGTGTCCTCCACCAGGTCAGCCATTATGGCGGTTGTATCGTCCAGAGAGAAGTTAGAGGTCTTGCCTTCTATATTCTTCATCTCCAGACCATAATTTATAAAACCGCTCTTGTCCACATGGGTTCCCACAATTTCAATTTGCTCGACTTCCTCAGGATATTCAACAAATGCCTCGAACTTGATCCAATTGTATTTGTCAAAGTCCTTCAGCATAATCCTGGTAAATTTGGGCAATATATTGAACTCGGTTGTCTGGGGTTCATTGTCCACAGTGCCTGTAAGCAGAGAACTTTTCACGCCCTTCAGACTGTCCAGAGAGGTATTGAATGTAGATATGGCATTCTGGCCAAATGGACACCATTCTGATATGCTCAATCTCAAATCCTTAAAGAATAATATGTTCTTGTGTATGCCTTCCTCTGCACTAGTAACTGGCTTTTTTTCTTCCAAATAGGTTCCCCCAATATTAATTCGGGAATGGTATATTCGATATTAAATGTTACTAATTAATAACATTATAATCATGAATATGATATTTTTCCTTATGTTAAATGATACAAAAAAAATTATGAAAATTTAATCTTTTCTAGGAAACTTGAAAGGCCCAAGATTAAACTTATAAGCTTGATTATTGATATACGTTGGAGGTGGAGATATGGGTGCAATTGAAATAAAAAAGCTGAAAAAGGATTACAAGGATGTGCAGGCCCTGAAAGGCCTTGATTTAATTGTTGAAGAAGGCCAGGTTTACGGCTTCTGCGGGCCAAATGGTGCAGGAAAATCTACAACACTGAAGATACTGGTAGGCCTTGTCTATGCCACTGGTGGAGATGCCAGCATAAAAGGTATAGATATAATCAATAATGGAGTTGAAGCCAGAAATCATATTGGTTATCTTCCAGAATCCTATGGAATGCCTGGCTGGGACACTCCAAGGAAATTTCTCACCTACATGGGCATACTTAGCGGCATGTCCAAGGATGAGGTTGCCAAGGCAATAGAAGGCATTGCCAGCGAGATAAATCTCACAGAAAACCTGGACAGGCGAATTAAAGCTCTCAGCAAGGGAAACAAACAGCGGGTGGGAATCGCCCAGGCACTGATTCATGACCCTGACATTCTTCTGTTTGACGAGCCAACCACCGGCCTGGACCCGCTAGGACGGAACGAGGTACTGGATGCAATGAAAGCATTTGCGGATAAAGGTAAAACCGTGCTGTTCTCAACCCACATACTCAGTGACGTGGAAAAAATATGTGATAAGGTTGGCATAATTCATGAAGGCCTTCTAATTGAACAGGGAAGCCCCGAGGAACTGAGGCAGAAGCACGGGGCAAAAGACCTGGACGAAGTATTTCTGAAGGTGGCCAGGCATGGATAAGGTAAATTATCCTGCCATTGTCTGGAACAGGACCTTCAATCTTATTTTTTCCATAAGAGGGGTAATAGCACTTCTCATGTCAATTTACATGGTTATTGCTGGTGCTTATCTCATAGACGTTTTAATGGAGTCAAGCACAGTGTATGGTGAACTGATTACACTGTTCAATAACCGCCCTGACATGCAGTTCCAGTGGTTCTTCTTTGACGGTGCTTTGATGAAATTAGTTACAATTTTCACTGCTCCACTTTTCATATTTGATGCAGTATCTGGAGACAAGAAAGGCGAGAAAATCGGCATTCTGCTTTCCAGGCCAATAACCAGGGTTCAGTATATGTTAATAAATCTGATATCAGCAACACTGGCATTTGGACTCATTTTCTTTGGAACGCTGATACCAGGATACTTTGCCATTCAGCCACAGGTTCCGGAACTTACTTTCGGTGCTTATCTGGCAACATGTAGCCTTATGTTCCTTTTGGGCTTTTTTGTATTATGTGTGACATTGCTTATATCCACAATATCAAAGTCAAATCTAATATCCTTCATCATGGCCTTTGGGTTATTCTCGTTCCTGATGCTGCCCAATGCTATGAAGTACAATTCAGACACATTCATGGACATGGCCAAAGCCACGCCGCACTATTATGCATCATATTTCACAACCCATGATATCACAGCCGGGCTTTATGTGGGATATGCTCTGTTAATCGTGATATTTGGAATTCCTTTCCTGGCACTGGCAATAATGAAATTCCAGAAAGAGGACCTATGAACTTTCAGCTGATAATACTGGACATAAAGAGCATGCTCATGTCAAAGCGAGCTATTTATTCAATTCTATTCCTGGCTATATTCGCATTAACATTTGCCGCCATGGTAGAGTATTCGCCTGAAGGATTGCAG
>DAOVXH010000017.1 GCA_030636255.1 Methanomassiliicoccales archaeon | reverse complement strand
TACAACAAGGCCCAGAACCAATATAGGCAGGTTTGCCAGCAGGCTTTCGGACGCGGTTTTCAGTATGTTCGGCTCATCCTTTGTCATGTTTATTTCCTTATTTTCGAACTTCTGTTCCATCTTATTCATCCTCCTTTTTTCTTTTAAGACTTGGTTTCCTATTTCTGAAAATGATAATAACTAAAAGCATGCCCCCAATGGGCATTGCCAGGTTCTGCATCTCTGGTATTGGAACGACTATGGTTGTGTCAACGGAATCGGTCCTTGTAAATAGCCCGATGGCGCCATCTGTGTACGAGACCTCAGCGGTATTGGTCAGCACATCCCCATTGAGAACTGTCAAGCCAACAGTGACAGTAATTGATATTGTCACGGTTTCCTCCGGACCAAGTGTACCTATGTCCCATATATTGTCCCCGGAGCTCGGTGCCGGGCTAGAGCTCACATAGGTCACGTCTGCCGGATAGTTCTCTGTAACTGTCGTATCGTAGGCCGGAACCTTTTTGCTGGGATTTGTGATGATTATAGTATACGTAATTGTATCTCCTGGCCCTGCGGTGGCAGGCCCAGTTTTTAATATTGTCAACCTTGGCCTCGGGGGTTTCGGAGCCCTTGTTCCATCTTCCACATTAATTGCTGTCAGGTCTATCTGCCCATCAGAAACATCATAGTCTTTGTTCCAATCTTCTATGCTGGCATGAATTGTGAAATTCTGGCCTTCTATAATTCCCATAATTACCGGGTCAATGGCCATCTCCATTCTGTATCTGTCAATTGCAGAATCCACATCACCAATATATTCCCAGGGCTCTGGACCAATTGAGAGATTGAATTTGAAAAGCTGGCTGGATATTATCTCATTATGTTTTCCTTCAATAACTGCCACATAGTCAATTCCCCGGACACCGAAGAGATTGGTTCCTGTTCCGGTAGTCTGGTCAATATCTATCATCATATAAGCAGAATCATATCCTAAATTTTCCCTGTGGCCTATAGGGCCGATATAGATAGCCACTGTTGAATTGGCCCACAATGCTGGGAAATCTGAAGGTATGGTTGTATTGAGCCAGTAATCTGTTCCGCCCCTCAAATGCTCTGCAATACCATCACCGTCCCAGTCTCCATTCTCGTCTGTGTTATTTACTCCATCATTGTCAAAGTCAAATGGCATGGGGTCAAACTGATTCGGCACTCCATCACGGTCAGAATCATAGGTTGTGTTTATTGGAGTTGGTTCTTGCACTGGTCTCTTCCTGTAAATTGGAATATCTTCTCCACCAAGCATTGTTCCTCCAACAGACATGTAAATGAAAATATCACCATCTGAATATGCCCTGAGGTCTGCCATATCTGCATTCTTGTTAACAAGAGTTGCATTTATCTTCTGAGATACCACATCATTAGAGTGGTCTACATTACTTGAAATATCGACCCAATCTCCAAAGGCTCCATCTATCTCCATGCCCTGGTGGGGGCCAATATAGTGAAGCATTCTGTTCATGTTCCTGGTATATGCCAGGGCACCGCTTGTGGAAACATTTGTAAGCTGAATTCCCAGGGTCTTTCCTGTTGCACTTGGCTCCAAATCTGCCAATACCCAGAAGTTCATTGTTCTGTTAATTTCCATGGTTAATGGAGAATCAAGCGTGTAGGTCATGTTTGCCCCATCAACATAAATAATGCTCCCTGCCAGAGGTAAATCTTCCAGGCCATATCCGCCGTCACGATTTGTGTCATTAATGATTCTGATATTGGACAGGTCATCAAGCATGGTAGTTCCTGTGATGCTGAAATTAAATCCAATAATTTGGGAACTGGCGAGCCTGCCTCTGGCTTCAATATTGGCCAGTACAATGCCCTCTGCCTCCTGGGCCAGCACATCATTTCCAGAGGAATACGAAATCACATCCAGTGCTGATGGATTATCTGAAAGAAGAAAGTCAGTGATATCAGAATATCCCTCAGAACTCTGGAGCATTATTATCACCTTGGAATTTTCCATGCTATAATCCTGGGTTCTTGGTGAAAATACCTTCACTTCAATTTCCGAGGTTCCAATAGCAACAGGCGCCGAACCCAGCACTTCAAACCCATTCCAGTCATCCTGCGGATAATCATTATTGAAAACAAGGTTGCTGGCATATCTTGCATCATTGTCCCAGCCATATACATCCACCATCATCTCTGCGCCCATGCCCCCTACAATGTACCCGGTGGTGGGGTCATTATCAAGGTCAATGAATCCAACAAGGCTGTCAACAAATTCATTGCTGGCATTATTTTCTTCTCCTGGGAGGGCGGCTCCACTGCCATCAAGGGCTGTTCCTTCCACAGAAATGTATAGGCTGAGCCTATCCCTCTCTGTAACAATCTTTGATTCCAAGATATTAAGATTTGAATTATACATCTGGTCAATTGCTGAATCGTAGTAGGACGGAACATCATTCCAGTCTGCAAAATTACCATCAATATTGATGACTCCCATTTCTTCCTGGACCATTAGATTGTTCAGCATGGAAAGCATCAAAATTACCGTAATAAACATAACCATGGCACTGAGCCTGTACCGCCATAGAACCCGGTCACGCTGCCTGTGCCTGAGCCTTCTCAGAGAACCAGAACCATCAACCATTCCCTCGCCGTTAACAAGCCCGAGGCCATTGACCAAACCACCATTGATTAGCCCACCACCATTGATGAGGCCGTTGGTTCTTCCATTGGTAAGACCATTGGTGAGTCCGTTTGTCAGGCCGTCAACACCATTTGTCCGGCCCTTCAACAGGCCATTTATTAATCCTCCGTTGATGAGCCCATTAGTTCTTCCCTTTCCATTGACCATTCCGTTAATGTGGCCTGCACCGTTCACAAGACCGTTGGTTCTACCGCGGCCGTTGGTTAACCCTCTCTGAATAAGCAGGCCATTAACCCTACCATTCACCCGTCCTTGACCATTAGTTAACCCTATACCAATCTGAGGCAACCGGGGGTCTGGCCCTGTTTCCTTCTTAAGGGCTGAATATGATAATGTAATAGATTTGTCAAAGCATTCTATTGCCTCTCCGTGACGGCCAAGCTGTTCCAGAAGTTCGCCCTTCTCCTGCCAGAGCGCACCATCATCCGAATTATCTTCAAGCTTCACCTCAAGCTCTTCCAACCTTGCCTCTGCAACCATCTGTTCATCGACGGCCAGCTCTCCTATGTCATCAATTTCAATAATATCAGAGAGGTCAATGCCATCATCTACTGGGCCAATGCCCATGAGTTCCAGAATTCGGCGCTTGTATTCCACCTCTTTTTCAGGATTAAGCTCGGCAGCCTTGTCCAGGCAGGCGATAGCCTCATCAACATCGCCCTGGGCAGCCATGTCTTTTGCTCTCTGGGACCAGTATTCATGCCCTTCTGATTCATCATCAAAATCATCAGCAACAAGTAAATCCTCTGGTTTGGCATCTTCCCCCTCCATAATCATAAGGTCTTCAAGTCCCAGCCCCTCCTCTATTTCCTTGTCTGTTGCCTGGCTGGACTCCCAGCGTTTCTTAAAATCAGAAATGATGGATGGTTTTTCCTTGTCCTCTTCAATATCTGATTTTTCCCATCTCTTGAGAAAATCCTTGGACATTCCGCCTTTTTCTTCAATTTTCTTTTTAGGTGGCGACTCAAACATCTCGGCCTCAATCTCTTCGATGTCAGCAGCAATTTCCCTTGAAAGCTCCTCTGGGCTCTCCACCAGCGTCCCTACTGGCTCAAGAATCATGTCCTCTATGTCATCAAAGACCGTGTTACAGGACGGGCATTTTGTAAGGTTCGCCTCTATGAATGCACCGCAGATAGGACAAAGGAAAATAGAGCCAACATCCACCTCTTCATCTGGTGTCGGCGATCTAGCAACTTCCTCCTCAAGCTCATCAGCAAAGGCCTGTTCTTCATCGCCTATTATGACCGAGTCCAGTTCCGACTCCAACTCAACCGAATCAATGAGATTATCAACTTTTTCCTCTACTATCTCCTCATCAAACACCAGTCCACAATTATGGCAATTCTGTGTGGCTTCTGAAAGGAATGCCCCACAACCCGGGCAAATGAAAAGAGATCCAGATTTTTTGTACCAGAACCCATCTTTCTCTTTCTCGGCGGTAAAATCAAAACCACAATCCTCGCAACCTTCAGCATCCGAAGGAAGGACAGCCTGGCACATTGGACATGTGACAAAATCAGGGGCTGGTTCAAGTTCTTCATCCTCATCATCAAAGGCAATTCCGCAGGTATTACAGACACTTGCGTCAGAGGCAATAAATGAACCACAATTTGGGCACATGGAAAGGCTCTTTTGTTCCTTGACCCAGAATCCATCAGCTTCACCTTCTTTTGGGGGCTCTGCTTGAGTAGGGCCTTCTGGCTCCACCTCTTCCCCGTCGGATTCATCAGAATCCGCATCATCCTCAAACAATACCCCACAGCTAGGGCAGGTCTCTGCACCGTCTGCCGCCAGAGAACCGCAACCTGGACACATAAACAGTCCCTTTTGCTCCTTTATCCAGAATCCGTCTGCCTTTGCAGAAAAATCAAATCCACAGCCAGTGCATTCTGTAGCTCCTTTTTTCAGTTCCAGGTTGCACATTGGGCAGAATAGGATTTCAGGTTCTGCAATTGGCTCCTCATCTTCATCCTCATCAAAGGCCACACCACATGAGCTGCACTGGCTTGCTGAACTGGGAAGGAAAATGCCGCAATTTGGGCACATGAATAACCCATCGCGTTCCTTCATCCAGAACTCGTCATGCTCTTTATCTGCAGAAAAATCAAAGCCACAGCCATCACAGGTTTCTGCCTCCTGGCCAATGGCTTTCTGGCACATTGGGCAAACACGTTCTTCCGGAACCTCCAACTCATCCTCTTCATCAGACTCTTCAAAAACAATTCCGCAGGCACCGCAGCCATCAGCATCACTGGCAATGAATGAACCGCAATTGGGGCACATGAAAAGTTGCTCCTGTTCCTTGTACCAGTGGCCATCTGTTTCTTTTTTAGCCCCGTCTATTTCTGGCGCAGGCCCAATATCTTCATCCTCTTCATCAAAGAGAACGCCACAATTTGGGCATTTGTCCGAGCCATCAGCAACCAGGGAACCACATTCGGGGCAGATGAAAAGCGTGGGTTCATTCTCCTTGTACCAGAATCCATCCTTTTTGGAATCGTCCTCTGGCTCTGATGTTTTAGCTGTCCCGGCCTGGTATTTTTCTCCAACAGAATGCTCCCATTCATTTGTGAAGGTAATACCACACCCAGAGCAGGAATCAGCCCCCTGTGGAACCAGGGAACCACACATTGGGCATTTATGGGTTTCCGAGGAATCATCTGACAGACCATGGGCAGATCCCATGATATTAACAAATTTTATCAGTTCCTTGGCCAGTTCCAGGCTTATGCCAGGTACTTTGGAGAGATCAAGAGGGTCAGCAGCTGCTATATCAGCAATGTTCTTGTAGCCGTGAGAGTAGAGAACCTTAGCCTTCGCTCTTCCTATCTTAGGCATCAAGAGCAATTCAACAAGTTCATCACCATTTTGCTGCATTATACTAATAACTTATAGTGCGTGATATATAGGCATTATAGTGAATTATTCAATACATATAGTATATAAATCACACATCAATAACACACATTTATGTTAAAATTCAACAACTTGAACAGGTAATGTATGGATTAATTCCTATGTCAATAGTGAATCTGCCAGATGCAAATCCTGCTTCAATAATAATTCTATCAAGTCCCTTTTTTACAATGTCGGACTCTTTACCGCCTTCGTGTCCAAGTTTCTTGATTATGTGTTCAGAAAATTCTTTTGAATGCTGATAGAATTCTTCTGCCCTGTCAGGCAAAAGTGTTGTTGAATAGTATCTGATATTATTTCCATCTGCAACCCTTGTTACAAGGCCAGCACTCTCCAGTTCAGATAATGCCTTTGCCACGGTTTGCCGGCTATCTCCAGTCAATTCAGAAATATCTGCCTGGGACATTCCACTGCCCTCGATTACCTTGAACAATATTGTAACCAATCTTGGTAGATTGAGAATATAAAAGAACTCAATTTCATCCTGGGCCACAAGTCCCTGGGGGAAGAAAATTCTACGATGGCCGATTCTGTGTTCTGAAACATATCCTGCCTTAATCAGAGATTCAAGATGCCATTCAACAGTATTTTGAGCAATGTCGGTCCTTGAGGCAAGCTGGCTAATACCAATGCACGGCGTCAGCGTCAGGGCAGAATAGATGTCCCTGCGGTGAGAATTTAGAAAAATATGTTTGCTGGATTTTTTTGCCGATGCCTGCACATCTTCATCTTTAATTGCCGATGCCAGTGCCTTTCCAACTCCCTTGACCATTTATTCTTTCTCCAGGTGGATAAATGAACAATTGAATTTATAGATATTTATTCAGGCGTCTAATCGTCCGAATATTCAGAAATAATCTCTTGCATTAGTGTTTCCAGCCGGATAGAAGAAAAATCATCATCCCGCAATTCCCCGAGAACATCAGTCAGTCGTTGATAGACCCTGGAAGGTATATGGCTCTTGCTTTCCTCCAGTAGTTTTTGAAGCTCCACAGGCATGTGTTTTGTTGGTTTGAGACTGGAATTTTCCGGATTCACAACCACCCCTAATCCTTTCACAATCGAATAATCATGCTCCATTTTACTGTGGCGGCTTGACCTGCATTTCATTATCTTCAGGCGGCGCTGGAGCCCTTCTTCCGGGGTGTGGTATGTTTTCAGGTGTATTACACAATCAGCCAGATACATTGGAATGACTGTTTCATTACCAGAAAGGTCACCTGCTATGCCATGTTCCTCCAGGGTTGCCAGCACAGTCCCTACCTTCCTGGTCTCTTTTAGCATGAAGCCGATTAGTTCTCTCTGTTCATAACGGTCATTTGTGCTCCACATGACCGGCGTTAATGGGTCAATGGAAATCCTGGCATTTGCCCCCTTCCAGTCTGCTACAAAAGCAGGCAATTCTTTCTTAATGAAGGCCGAAAACTCATGGCCAGATGCATCAATGAACACTAACTTTTCTTCATCAATATAATCTACGATTTTTTTCCACCCCATCTGGATAGCTTCTCGAATGATTTGCTCTTTATTTTCGTCAAGGCTGACGAAAATTCCTTCCTGGCCCATTTCCAGGCCCCGGCGAATAAACTGTGTAGCTAGAGTGGTTTTTCCAGCACCAGAACAGCCAATGACCACAGTAGCAGAATTCTCATTTATGCCCCCTGCAAGAAGGGTGTTCAAGCCGTAAATTCCACTCTTGATCTTGTTCATGCAAACCTCTACCAGCCACGGTCAGCTAGCCTCTGCTCCTTTGGAATATCTTCAATATTAATGCCTGGCATTGCCTCGCCAATACCCTTTGAAACTTCCATTATTACCTTGGGGTCATCAAAGTGCGCAACTGCCTCTGCAATTGCCTTTGCCCGTTCTGCTGGATTATCTGATTTGAATATTCCTGAGCCAACAAAAACGCCGTCCATTCCCATTTGCATCATCATGGCAGCATCTGCTGGTGTTGCAATACCACCGGCTGCGAAATTAACCACTGGAAGTCTCTGTAAATCCCGAATTTCAATCAAAAGATCCTTAACATCCTTCTCCCAGTCGCCCTGGGTTCGGCCGCCAAAGACTATCTCATCTGGCTTTGTCTCAGAATCAGAAAATGGTGCCCAGATTTCGCGTTCCAGTCTACCATATGGCTGTGAATAATAATGTGCCAATTTATTCATTTCTTCGTCATCTATTTTCTTGAGCTTGTGAATCATGCCGAAAATTAATTTTTGATGTCTAACAGCCTCAACAACATTTCCAGTGCCAGCTTCGCCCTTGGTTCTTATCATTGCAGCGCCCTCGGCTATTCTGCGAACGGCTTCTCCCAGGTATGTGGCTCCGCAAACGAATGGAACTGTAAAATCTGTCTTGTCAATGTGATGGAATGGGTCTGCTGGCGTTAGAACTTCTGACTCGTCTATCATGTCCACACCTATGACTTCCCACATCTGTGCCTCGGCAAAATGGCCTATTCTGGTTTTGGCCATGACTGGTATGCTGACAGAATCCAGAATCTCCTGGGTTCTTATTGGGTCAGCGGCCCTGGCCACTCCCCCATCACGCCTTATATCGGACGGTACCCGCTCAAGAGACATGACTGCAACAGCGCCAGCTTCCTCGGCGATTATTGCTTGCTCTCTGTTCGTGACGTCCATTATGACGCCGCCTTTCTGCATCTTCGCGAAACCCCTTTTCAGGAGCTCTGTTCCAAACCTAAGCTTTTCAATGTCCAAATCAAGTGGCATGGGCTCACCATTTGTGTTTAACAGTCAGTGCTATTTAAGTCTTATCTCATACAGTTCCAGAAGACTTTCTTTTTCTCCGGGCCCTGGGTCTATATTTTTCATAGGCTGGCCCACCTATAACATACACCAAAATCAGCCCAAAGAATATCACAATTATTTCTTTCATTGGAAGTGAGGAATTGGATGAAGCTACCAGTGCCATCAAGGGAAGAATTCCCAGTGCCATGCCCAATCCAGCTACCAGTGCCAATTTTCCACGTATTTTTGGATATCGAATATCACTGACCATTAGGAAAGCCAGCACAATAATTGTTCCGATTATGAAATATGGTTCATACCCAATACTGAAGGGGTTAAGCACTTCATTTCCCCAAAGCAGGCATAGAACAAGTACAAGTATTGCCGAGGCCGGTGTTGGCAATCCAAGAAAACTTTTCATGCGAAAATCCTTGCCAGCAAATCTTGCCAGTCTGAGAAGCCCGAATACAACAAAGAACATTGTTCCTACGGTTGCCACAGCATTTGGGAAAGAACCCCAGGCATTGCCCAGGGCCTTATCGTAAAAATTATTGTAAATTATCAGGCCAGGAGCCAGGCAGAAAGAAACAGCATCAGAAATAGAATCCAAGAACCTGCCAAACTCATGGGGGCTTCCATAATTTCGCGCCACAATACCGTCAAGTCCGTCCATGATCACTGCCAGAAGAATAAGCAGAGAAGCAATCACATGCTCCCCGTCAAGAACATAGGTTATTGCCAGTGTGCCAAGAAATCCATTGGCCAGTGTAAGCAAATCTGCGGCGCCTATGCGGCTGAGCCATCTCACCAAAGCGCCTCCTGCTTCGCAGAAGACTTATCTTGATTTTGATCGAGTGACATCATAGAAATCAAAATCAATTGACCACCTCTGCAATTGTGGTCTCACCTGCAAGGACCTTCTGTCCCGGCACAACCATACATTTAACTTTATCAGCAGGAAGCCAGACATTGACTCTGGAGCCGAACCGGATAATGCCAATGCGCTGCCCTTTCTTGGCGATATTTCCCTTTCGAACATAGGGACACACCCGCCAGGCAAAGACTCCGGATATCTGGATTACACGAATTTCGCCAATCTCGGTTTGGAAAATTAAGGTCGCACGGGAATTTTTTTCCGAGCGTTTCAAAAATGCTGGCCAGCGTCCACCGGCCTTTCTGGAGACCTTCAGGGCCTTGCAATTTATCGGGGCACGGTTCACATGAACATTATGCACGTTCATGAACACTGATATCAATAGCCAGTCATTATTTTTTTTCACATAGTCCACAACGCCGTCAGCTGCTGAAACTATGTCTTTGCCAATTTTTCTCTCAGGATCTCTGAAGAAAATCAGCATGAGAAAGAACAGAAAAACAAAGAAAGATGCAATGAGCCAGAACTCCAGAATAATCAGCATTATGCTGGCTAATGCTGGAAGTATAATCATATGGGCCGAACCTCTGGCGAACATAAGACTACAAATTCATCATTATACATAACATTAATCAGTCTTGAGTTAATGCCCGGTACATGGTTTCGGGATTCATCACATTCGAGGGCATAGACGGGTGCGGGAAAACCACAGTAGCCAACCTTATTGCAGAGCGGCTGAAACAAGAGGGCATAGGCATTATTCTTACCAAGGAACCTACCGATACCTGGCTCGGTGATGCGGTTAGGCGCAGTTATGCAGAGGACATTCATCCGTACACAGAAGCATTTTTATTCCTTGCAGACCGGGCGACCCACACAGACTGGATTAATGAAAAATTGAATAATGGCAATATTGTGATTTCCGACAGATATTCCGACTCAACAGTGGCATACCAGGCCGCATTGTTTCACCAGAATTTTGGCAATCCAATGCCAGAATATGTAAAATGGCTCCAGGACGTCAGCGGGCCAATAATCCGGACCCCCAACATAACTTTCCTTTTTGACATAGACCCAGAAGTTTCACTGGAGCGGGTTGGAAACCGGGGAGAGAAGGAAAAATTCGAGACCCTGGACAATCTGAAATTAGTCAGGGAAAATTACCTGGCCATTGCTGATGAATATTCGCATTTCAGAATTATTGATGCCACCCGGACCATTGAGGAAGTTACAGAAGAGGTCTGGCAAATTATTAACCAGGAACTTTGAAACATTGGTTTTTTATTCTATTTAACATTCATAGGGCTGTGATGAATGAACTCTTATTCTGAGAATCGGTATTATGCCGATTCTGTGATGAGGATCTTGAGTGCTGAATCAATTTTATGTCAGGGCGCAGCCCCGCCGACATAAAATTTTCTCCACAGATGAGAAACACGGCGAAAGTAAAACGCCGTTGTTTTTCATCTAGTGGGCGCAAAATGCGCAGCTTTTTGCGGTTCGTAAGAATCCCCAACGTCCATTATTTTCTATCTTTACGCATGACCAATTGTTCAGAAGCGAAGCTTTTTATCGAAATCCACACATCCACTCAGAGGTGAAGGGCCATGGATGAGGACGATTATCAAGTTCAAATCAAGAATATCCAAGATAATCATTATCCTAAATTGGCTAGATATTGTTCAATTATAGCCTTAGCATTGAATATTACACCATTTATCATCTGGTTTTTAGTGTTAATAGATGGTGTCCTCATTATGATTCCAGTGGGCTTTGCAGCTGGCGCAATTGCATATGGGTGGTTAACATTTAAATTAAGCTCAAAAAAGAATGAAGGAAAAAAAGCACTTGGATTGGGAATTCTCAGCCTCATATTGTTTGGACTGTGGTACTTAATTTTTTTGTACTGGATTATCAAAATATAGCCAGCATCTGAAAAATTCCACGAGTCCATCAACAATAAACATTTAATAGCATTCCTCCAGAAACACTAAATACATAATAGTTCTATTAGGTAACAATTTCACAGAGTTATAGCTCTTAAGGGGGGCTAGAAGATTATGGCAAAGAAGAAACAGACACTTGAGGACAAGCTATCGATTAAACAAGAGACTTCGTGGCAGGACATTACCAAGGCTCAGGAGAAGAAAATTTATGATTTTTCAGAGGATTATAAGAGCTTCCTGTCAAAGGTAAAGACCGAGCGCGAGTCAGTTGATTTCATTGTTGAGGCTGCGAAGAAGGCAGGTTTCAAGCCACTGGACAAGTACAAGAAGCTCAAGGCTGGTGACAAGGTCATTTTCACAAACATGGGTAAACTTGCGGCTCTGGCAGTTATTGGCAAGGAGCCAATAGAGAAGGGCATGAAAGTTGTGGCAAGCCATATTGACACCCCAAGAATCGACCTCAAGCAAAAACCACTCTATGAAGATGCAGATTCTGAGCTGGCACTTTTCAAGACACACTATTATGGTGGCATCAAGAAGTATCAATGGGCCAATGTTCCCCTGGCACTTCACGGAGTCATAATCAGGTCTGATGGAAAATCAATCAATGTGACCATTGGCGAAGACCTCGAGGATCCGGTATTTGTCATTGGCGATTTGCTTCCACATTTATCACACAAGGCCCAGGCAGACAGGAAGATGCCAGAGGTTCTCAAGGGTGAAGAATTAAGAGTCATAATCGGTAACCGCCCATCAAAATCAGACAAGGATGCAAAGGCCAAGATAAAACTTAATATTCTGGAAATATTGAACAAGAAATACGGCATAATCGAGGAAGACCTGGTTAGTGCTGAACTTCAGATAGTTCCTGCCTCCCCGGCAAGAGATGTTGGACTGGACAGGAGCATGGTTGGCGGATATGGACATGATGACCGTGTCTGTGCCTACACTTCCATGAGGGCCATATTTGATATTGGAACCCCTAAGAAAACAGCACTTGCACTATTCTTTGATAAGGAGGAAGTAGGCAGCATCGGCGCAACTGGTGCCCAGGGCGGTTTCTTTGAGATGACCGTAGGTGAGATGCTTGAAAAAGCAGTTCCAAACTATCGATATTCAATTCTAAAAAGAGCAATGGCCAATTCCCGCGCACTTTCAGCAGATGTGGATGCTGGGGTTCACCCAATGTTCAAGAGCGTTCATGAGCTTGGAAATGCAGCAAAATTGGGCCACGGAATAGGCATCTGCAAGTTCGGCGGGGCCAGAGGCAAGGGCGGCTCAAACGATGCCAATGCAGAGTTCCTTGGCGAACTGAGACGATTGTTCAACAAGACAAAGGTGCCATGGCAGTACACCGAACTGGGAAAGGTCGATGAAGGTGGCGGCGGCACTGTAGCCAGGTTCCTTTCAGAACACAATCTGGAAGTAATTGACTGCGGTCCTGCATTAATCAGCATGCACTCTCCATTTGAGATTGCCAGCAAGGTTGATATTTACTCGACATACAGGGCATTTGTGGAGTTCCAGAAGGCCGATTAAATATAGCCAGTTCTGGGCAGAATAATAAAAAAGTTCAAAAATAGCGAAGCTGCCATTGAAAATTATTCCTTCTCAAGCTTGTCTTTGAGCAGTTCCAAAATCTGCTCTTCCCGGTTGGTTGGTTGACCATCCAGTATACCAAGGATTTCATCATACAGATCAACATGAATATTTCTCAGCGGAGGAATATCATTGATTATTTTTGCCTCCATTGAATTATGCTCTTCATCTGTAACACTCAGATGGTCTTTCAGCGCATCAATTAAGTGTTTCTCGGAGCTTGTGAGAACTCCGCTGCGCCAGGCAACTGCCAGGGCCTTGCGGTATACCTCTGCTCTGTGTGTCTTTTCATCCATCATTCTTCGGCGATTTTCCTCAATGGATTCAAGATTTTTCATGGACAAAACATCATCTCCCTCCAGGGCCTCGGCCACAATGTCCGAAAGAGTAAGGTGAACAGAAGTTGCCCCATCAATCTCCGAGACAAGCATTTCCTTTGTATCTCCATTAATTCGTATCTTGACCACCTGGTTTCCAACATATTTTTGAATTTCCTTGGCCTTAACCAAGCCAGAGCCAGATAAAGCATAGCAGCGCATTCTTTGTTTTGCGCCTTTAACGTGACAGGTCTTCTCGTCTACCATTCCATCTCCTATTAGTTTCTTCAGGTATCTGGAAATGTGTTTTCGTTGAACCTTGACATTAATGGCTATCTCCTTCTGGGTGATGTCTGATTCAGCCTCATATACTTCATCTAGGTTGCCATAGCCGGACAAATACAATAAAATCCTGTCCTCTGTGTGAAGTTCTAGTCCATTAGGCATTGATAGTTGATGTTTTGCATTCTATAAAAAATAAACGGAATTTCAAAATTGTCAATCTTATCATGATGTTTATATAATCTTATGAACTATTCTGAACCCGAAATAATGAAAACAAACATAATAATCGGATTGATTGTATTTCTTGTTCTGGCATCATCAAGTGTCCTGGCCCTAACTGCTGATTTGGGCTATGGTAACCACCCAATAGATGTCACCATACAGGCAAATCAGGATGTAGCATATGTAATAGACCTGGAAGTTGGTGACAAGCTAATAGTGGATCTGGAAGTATTTGACGGCGGGCCAGTTGATTTTTACCTTACTAACAAAACAGCCTATGGTGTCTACCAGGCAAGTGTCTCTGGGGTCCTGAATTATGATTCTTTTTACTTTGTTGAGGAATACTCCAGAACATCAACCGGCCGAATATCTTACACATATGACTCCATTGTAGCCAATGAACTGGTTGTTCTTGTGGACAATTCAGGAAACCTGGGGGAGCCCCCTATAGGCCCAGTGACAGTATCAGGCACAATCGAAGTCCAGAGAAATGTTTGGACCTGGCAGAACATCCTGATTACTGCAGTTTTGATAATTTTAATCATTGCTTTCATGCTGAGTTTCCGGTATCCAAAAAACAAGAAAAATCAAATAAAAAAGGCATAATTCTTTTATTCCAGGCCGTAATGTAAGGCCTATGTACGAGGAAGAGGACGGCGTTCTGGCAGTAAAATTGGCCAGGGCATCCATAGATCGGGCGGTGAAGGGAACACCTATGCCTGATATTGGAATTCCAAAAAAATTCTTGCATGATTCTGGCGCCTTTGTAACTTTGAACACCTATCCAAAGCATGAGCTGAGAGGATGTATTGGATATCCAGAGCCATATTTTTCATTGCGGGATTCTCTCATTCGTGGAGCCGAGGGAGCAACCAGGGACCCAAGATTTCCACCACTAGGAGAGTCAGAACTTGACAATGTGGTTGTGGAGGTGAGCCTGCTTTCCCCACCCCAGAAAATCAAGGTGAAGAACCCAAAGGACTATCCCAAGCATGTTAAGGTTGGCCGTCACGGGCTCATTGTACAACAGGGCTCTTTCAAGGGTCTGCTTCTGCCACAGG
Source organism: Methanomassiliicoccales archaeon (assembly GCA_030636255.1). Lineage (GTDB taxonomy): Archaea > Thermoplasmatota > Thermoplasmata > SG8-5 > SG8-5 > JAGLQM01. The sequence continues at coordinate 1,263 of DAOVXH010000017.1, read as the reverse complement.
TTCCGGTGGAATATGGTTGGAGTACCGAGAAATTTCTGAGCCAGACATGCATTAAAGCAGGTTTGTTTCCTGATGCCTGGTTGGACCCCCGCACAGTAATATACTCATTCAGTGGAGACGTGTTTGCAGAAGAAACACCCAGGGGAAATGTTGTCAGAAAGAAACTGGACGGTGCCTGATGAGCCATGAAATAGTTGTTCACACCAAGATACTTCAGAGTGGTACGTCCCGGGCAGTTTGCATAGGCATAGATGGCGGTAAAATAACCGCTGTGGAAAAATACCTTGATGGCGACAGAGAGTATGATTTTGAAAAGTATCTGGCTCTGCCTGGCGGTGTTGACATCCACACCCATATGAGGGAGCCGGGAATGACACAGAAAGAGGATTTTTTTTCCGGCACAAGGGCAGCAGCATTTGGAGGTACAACAACAATAATTGACATGCCAAACACGGTTCCGGCAGTGACCAATGCCCAGGCATTTCACAATAAACTGGACATTGTACAGGAAAATGCCAATGTGGACTTCGGATTAATGGCCCAGCTTTCTGACATAGATGATATTCCGGCCCTGGCAGATATTGCCACTGGCTTCAAGCTCTACATGTCAGATACCACCGGCACAGAGGGCGGAATTAAAACGCCCCTGGAGATACTGCTCAATGCAGATGAACTGGCTGGCAAGGTTGTTACTGTCCATGCAGAGGACCCCAGGATGTTTGATGATGATACTTGTGATAATCTTCATCGGCACAATCTTATACGGAACATGAAGGCAGAGTTCATGGCATTAAGGATGATATTGTCTGTTGATGCCCCTATCAAGCTCAACCTGGCACATCTCACAACCAGCGAGAGTGTTGACCAGGCAAGGGCAAAGCGGGCAAGCTTTGAACTAACCCCCCATCACGTGTTACTGCATGATTCCAGCCCATTGGAGGCCCTGGGCAAGGTCAACCCACCTCTCAGAAAGAAACCAGTGGCAGACAGGCTTTTTAATGTCCTCAAGACAGGCAGAGCAATAATAGCCAGCGATCATGCACCTCACACTCTGAAAGAAAAAATTGTCGAATTTGAAGATGCTCCATCTGGCATTCCTGGAGTAGAGGCCAGAATTCCATTAATGCTGGCACTGGCCAAGAAAGGAATTCTGAAGTACATTGCAGTACAGGACATGTGCTGCACCCTACCTGCTGAATTATTCGGCCTCAAGAAAGGAAAAATAGAACCAGGATATGATGCAGATCTAGCATTCTATGACCT
>DAOVXH010000147.1 GCA_030636255.1 Methanomassiliicoccales archaeon | reverse complement strand
GTGATTGCTGACCCCTTACCATACAAATATGTTTATTATCATCAGATTTGAGAACATTCAGAATTTCCATATTGCCTATTTGCTTTAGCTCATCAATTGAAACATTCTCTTTTAGAACACATTCAATCACATCAACAAAGATTCCACCAGCATAATCAATTTTTATTACCTCAAGAACCTCATAAGAGTAAATATCCTTAAAAGTCTCCTTACCTGCTTTTCTGACATGTTCATACAGCTTGATTTCAAGAATCACCTTTCTCATATTAATCCAGATGCATTTCAAGTATTTAAACTGCAATACATATATGGCTCAATTTATGTGTATTTTGGCAGCATACTCTGTATTAGAACTTGGAAAACAAACAGGTGATGATGATGGAAAATATGACAAAAAATAATCAACTTGGAAGGGAGAACGAAAAATCAGATGCAGACAGAAAGGCCGCAACAATTGTGGGAATTCTATTTATTATTGCAACAGTTGCAAGTATAGCCAGTTATTTCTTTTTTAAATCAATCTATGATGTAGATTATCTCACAACAGTATCTGCAAATGAGAGCCAAATGATGATTGCTGTTCTGCTTTTGTTTATTACAGCAGCTTCAATTGTTGGTATTCCATTGGTACTTTACCCGGTATTGAAGAAGCACAACGAAACCTTGGCACTTGGATACATCGGTGCCAGAACCCTTGAGGGGCTTTTCTTTGTGTTTAATATTATTACATTACTTTCATTACTATCGTTGAGTCAGGAGTATGTAAGCTCGGCATCAGCTAACACATCCTATTTTCAGATATCTGGTAGCTTATTGATGGCAGAATTTGATTGGAACAGCCTTCTGCTGAACATTCCCTTTGCCCTGAGTGCGATTCTCCTAGGCTATGTATTGTACAAGTCACGGCTCATCCCAAAATGGCTGGCTGTCTGGGGCTTTATTGGAGGCGCACTGTGGCTGCTTGGAACAATACTTACCCAGTTTGGTCAGGGCGATGTAACCTTCCTTGCCGCTCCAATCGCCATACAGGAAATGGTATTTGCAGTATGGCTTATAGTAAAAGGATTCAATGCTCCAGTTATTACTCCTGAATCCCAGGCGGAATAAAAATGAAAGCAATTGTATGCACAAAATACGGACCCCCGGAGGTTCTTCAGCTCCAGGATATTGAAAAGCCAGTTCCAAAAGACAATGAAGTTCTGATAAAGATTCATGCCACAACAGCACATATTGGTGACACACGAATAAGAAGGTCTGACCCATTCCTTATCAGGCTCATGTTCGGTTTCTCAAGGCCCAAGAAAATTCCCGTACTGGGCATGGAGCTTGCAGGAGAGATTGAGGCAATAGGCAAGGACGTCAAGCAGTTCAAGAAAGGCGAACAGGTCTTTGCCTTTGCTGGCTTTGGCTTTGGTGCATATGCAGAATACATTTGTTTACCTGAAAAACCACAAGAAGGAACCATTGAGAAAAACGGAATAATATCATTGAAGCCAGCCAACTTGAACTATGAAGAAGCTGCAGCAGTTCCTGCTGGTGGCCTTACAATCATAAAAGTATTTGAAAATGCTAATATTCAAGAAGGCCAGAAAGTCTTGATATATGGAGCATCAGGAAGCCTGGGAACATATGCTGTACAGCTGGCCAAGCACTATGGGGCAGAGGTTACTGGCGTATGCAGTACCAAAAACCTGGAGCTGGTGAAGTCACTTGGTGCCGACAAGGTAATCGATTACACCAAAGGTGATTTTACCAAAAGTGGTGAAACTTATGATATTATATTCGATGCTGTTGGCAAATCATCTCGTTCAAAGTGCAAAGGCTTGCTCAAAGAAAATGGCATATTCCTAAACACAAACAAACTTGGAAAAATCAAGGCAGAAGATTTGAATTTACTCAAGGAACTTGTTGAGACTGGAAAGATTAAGCCAGTAATAGACAGAACCTATCCATTGGAGCAAATTGTAGAGGCACACAGGTATGTTGACACTGGGCGCAAGAAGGGACATGTGGTAATAACTGTGTTATCAAACGACAAAACCTGACAACGCTTCAGCCTGAAATCTGCCTGGGCTCACCCCTCCTTTTACAAAGCCCCATACCAATCAGTTTAAATAGTATACAAAAGGCCGTACCAATCTACTTATAAGTGATTTCTCAAAATATTCTACATTGGTGAGAATGTGAAAAAGAAAGAAAAGAAATCTGGAAAGAAAAAGCTGGCCGGGATGATTCTCGGATACCCAGTGTTATAAATGAGGTGATTTATACATGCAAAAATCAATCAGAATGAGTTATACTTTGGGCTCTGCAATTTGTCTAATACTAATGATAACAGTGGCATTTATGAACATTTACCCCTGTGGATATTGGGACCAGGCCCAGCTTTTTGAGGAAGAGGGCTATGCTGGCTATGGGCATTATTCACTGGTAGAGGTAGTGGGCAATGGTTTTTTCTGGGAGGCCGATGATATTCCAGAGCCAAATCCAGACTGGCGCAATCTTGGGCCACCGTTCTATGTGGTTGGATACTGGTGGGTGACACTGCTCTATGTTCCTATATTTCTTGGAATAATTTTCCTTGGATGGCTGATTTCTGGTGGAAGGGAGCGAATTGGGACATTTCTTAACAAAAAATCTGTCTCAAACTAGACTGGAGTTTCTGAAAGTATAATGTCCTAAACTCCTAAGAAACTGGAGTTAGATGAAAGCTGTATGTGAGCTGCAAAGTTGTTGAAGCACAGTTTCAGTCTTCCTTCCAGGAAGTAAGAAGAACCCCAAGAATGAACACAACTAGTCCAAATATTCCAATGACCAGGGCACTCTCAAGGATAATGTCCATGTCCAGAGATACCATGGCTGCTCTAAGTCCCTCATTCACATAGTAGAGTGGTAAGAACTTGGCCAGTGTCTGAAGGAAGTCTGGCATCATCTCCATCTGGAAAAATGTGCCTGACAGGAACATCATTGGGAACATGACTGCATTTGCGGCTGCCTGGGCGGATTCTGCTTCCTTTACAAATCGAGTTATGAGCATTCCTATGCCAGCAAAGGCAAACACATTCAATAGAATAAACACCAGCATGTAGATGTTTATGTGGGGCTGAAGATCGAACATGCCAATTCCCACAGCCAGGATACATGTTGTGGATAGTAATGCCATGAACATCTGGTATAGGATATTGGATGCCAGCCATTCGCTTCTGGTCAGCGGGGTTGTGGCCAGCTTTTTCAGGATTCCTTTCTGCCTAAGCTCGGTGTTCATTCCCACGGTTCCAAAAAGAGCACTGGACATGACAGACATTGCTATGATGCCTGGGGCAAAAAAGTCTATGAACTTGAACTCATCATTCAGCTGGGTCTCATAATCCAGTCCAATATAATCCACTGAGCCAGATAACATTTTGTTCATGCCGTCGATTACAGAGGTAACAATAGAAATCTTCTGCTGGGAATAGGAGTTTCCCTGATCATAAAGAATTGTAATATTGGATTGCGGATATGATTGATTGAACAATCTCATATTCAGGGCATCAGAATACCCTTCGGGAATTATCAGCAGAACATTGAGCTTATTGTCAGCGAAGAATTGATTGGAATCAACCGAATCATCAACTTCCACAATATCAAAGAGGCCAGTCCCATTAAAGGCACCTATAAGGGCGGTTGAATGTACGCCACCATCCAGGTCTTGGATATGAAGTGAACCCATATTGGAGCCAGTATCCTGGAAAATGAATCCGAACAGAAGCATCAGAAGGATTGGAAACAGCAGCACGAAAAATATGGTACTCTTCTCTCTGGAGAACTGTTTGATATGAACAACAAGGTTGGCAATCACCCGTCCGATATTCATTTCTTCGCCTCCTGCTCCTCTGTAATAAGAGATTCACCGGTGAGTACCAGGAAAAGTTCCTCAAGGTTTGGCTTGCGTATGTCCATGCTCATGTATGAAACACCCTTGGCCTTCAGGGAATTAAGGAATTCAACAATCTGGTCATTGCCTGCTGCCTCCACAGTAACATTGCCATTCTCTGTTGACTTGATTGGCATGCCCATGGTCCGGGCTATCTGGCTTACATCTTCATCGGCTCCCTTTATGGTAACATTGATTGTCTTGAAATGCTTGTCAATTAGCTCATTGGTTGTACCGTAGGCGATTATTTTTCCCTTGGAGATTATGCCAATGTAGTCAGCTAAAACTTCTGCCTCTTCCATGTAATGTGTTGTCAGGAAGATGGTCTTTCCCTCTTTCTTGAGGCCGCTTATCACGTCCCATACATCATGCCTGGCTCTTGGGTCCAGACCAGTAGTTGGCTCGTCCAGGAAAACTATCTCCGGGTCATTGACAAGGGAAACTGCAATTCCCACTCTTTGTTTTAAACCACCGGAGAGGTTCATGTAAAGCTGTTTTCGATGTTCACCCAGATTGACAAGTTTTATGAGTTTTTCAACATCACATTTGGCAGAAAATAAATCAGCATAATACTTGATTGTCTCCTCTACGGTCAGACGGTCGAAGCTTGAAAAATCTTGAGGCAAAATGCCGATTCTCTTGAGTATTTCAGGACGGTTTTTTTTAACGTCCATGCCTAAAATTTCTATGGAGCCAGATGTAGGTGTTCGGAGTGTCTCTATCATCTCCACTGTTGTGGTTTTTCCAGCACCGTTTGGCCCGAGAAAAGCAAAAACTTCTCCTTTCTCAACATCGAAAGTTATGCTGTCAACTGCCCTAAGCTCGCCATAGACCTTGACTAAATCCTTGACCTTGATTACATCCTCTACCATTAAGCGCCCAAACTTAAAACAAATAGATAAGGATTTTGATTGCTTCTGTTTTAGTCAATTTTCAGCTCCGAGCAGTTTTCAGGCTCTGGCT
>DAOVXH010000028.1 GCA_030636255.1 Methanomassiliicoccales archaeon | reverse complement strand
TGCACACTGGTATGTCCAGAGAAAGCTATATCAGAAAAACCAAGGTCAATTGGCGAAATACGGAAAGCCAGTGTTCTAAACCTGAACTTCTGGACCGGGCATTTGAATGTTGGAGAGCCAATGTCCACTCCAGTCATTAGGCAATTAAAGTCCCATATTACCGGTCAAATAACCATACTGGATTCACCACCAGGTACTGCATGTCCAGTCATCGAGACAATTAGTGATTCTGATTTTGTGATATTGGTCACAGAGCCAACCCCTTTCGGACTTCATGATTTGAAATTAGCCGTGGAAGTTGTTCGGATGATGGAACTACCATTTGGGGTCATTGTGAACCGCCAGGGTGTCGGAGATGACCGCGTACAGGAATGGTGTGACGAGCAAAATATCCGAATATTAATGGAAATTCCTCAGAGCCAGGATATCGCAAAATTATACTCAGAAGGCAAACCATTCGTTCTGGAGATGCCAGAATGGAAGTCTAAATTTCAAGACCTTTTCAATGAAATAAAGGAGGCAATTCCATGAAACAGATAGCCATAATCAGCGGCAAGGGCGGAACAGGAAAGACCACTGTGGCAGCAGCATTTGCATCCCTGGCAAAAAATGCAGTGCTGGCAGACTGTGATGTTGATGCTTCTGATTTGCATCTTATACTCAATCCAGATGTAAAAGAAACAATGGACTTTCACGGCTTGAAGCTTGCAAAAAAGGATGCTGATAAATGCATTGACTGCGGCAAGTGCCAGGAACATTGCCGTTTCCAGGCAATAGCTGATAATTATGACATTATAGAGACAAATTGCGAGGGCTGCGGAGTATGCGAACTTGTTTGCCCAGTTGATGCAATTGAACTTGTGCAAAGGCATTCTGGCCATGCATATATTTCAGAAACAAGGTTCGGTTCAATGGCCCATGCGGCCCTGAAGACAGCTGAAGAGGCCTCAGGTATGCTGGTGGCCCTGGTGAGGAACAATGCTAGACTTCTTGCCAAGAAACACGAAAAGGAACTCATAGTCATTGACGGACCTCCAGGAATAGGGTGTCCAGTTATTGCTGCAATTGCTGGCGTGGATATTGTATTGATAGTTTCAGAACCAACAGTTTCAGGCTTACATGATGCTGAACGTGTCATAGGGGTGTGCAAGCACTTCCAGATTCCTGCAATGCTTTGCATGAACAAGTATGACCTGAACATCAAAATGACAGAAAAACTAGAAGAATTCTGTGAATCTAATGATGTAAAACTGGCAGGTCGATTGCCATATGATAATGTAACAACAGAGGCAATGATTGCTGGCCAGTCAGTAACAGAATATTCAGACGGCGATTTCTCTAGGGAACTGAAATCTATCTGGAAGAGAATTTCAGATGCAATTTGATTGATTGTAAGCATTATGAACTCTAGCACAGGATGGAGTTTCTGAAAGTTTATGCAATTAAACTCCGTACGAACTGGAGTTATAATTGATGTAAAGGCGCAGTTCGTTAGACTCCTAAAACCAAACCTTCCTCATCAGGCATGAACTTCTTGCTTGGCTTTTCATCCTTGAAGTCTATAATTTCCTGTTTGATGGTTTCGGCCAGTCTCTGAATCCCTTCATCAATTTGCTCTGGGGTGGCAAAGGTAAAGTTCAGCCTCATTGTGTTCTTGCCGCTGTGATCTGCAAAGAATGCTGCGCCGTTCACGTATGCAACATTGTTCTCTATTGCTCTGGGGAACATCTCCTTCGTGTCAATGTAATCCGGCAATGTGACCCAGATGAACATTCCGCCGTCTGGCTTTGTCCATTTTGCTTCTGCCGGAAAATGCTTTTCCATGGCTGCCAGCATCAGGTCACGTTTGTTCATGTAAAGGGTCTTGATAACTTCCACATGCTCATCCAGATATCCCCGGGTAACATACTCGGATGCAATGTACTGTCCAAAAGTATTGGTGCAGAGGTCTGCGGCCTGCTTGACTATTGTCAGCTTGTTTAGCAAATCTTTCTCAGCAATGCACCATGCCACCCGGAATCCAGGGGCCAGTATTTTTGAGAATGTTCCCAGGTAGATAACACGACCATCTGTGTCCATGCTTTTCATAGATGGAACCTGCTCGCCGCTGTACCTTAGGTCCGAATATGGTGAGTCCTCAATAACTATCATGTCATATTCCCTTGCGATTTCCAGAATTTCTCTTCTTCTTTCTTCTGTAATGGTAACACCAGCAGGGTTCTGGAAGTTGGGAATGAGGTATAGAATTTCAGGATGATTCCCATGCATTTGAAGCAGATGAAGCTTGGCAGCCAGTAAGTCCGGATCCATGCCATCCTCATCAAGTGGAACGCCTTCCATAACCGCATTATATGACTTGAAGGCATTTGTGCCTCCCAGGTATGTGGGTGCGCCTACAATGACCATGTCTCCAGGGTCCAGGAATGTTTTTGAGATAAGGTCCAGAGCCTGCTGGCTACCTGCGGTGATAAGCACGTTCTTGTGGGTTATGTTCATGCCCCTCTTGTTCATGCGTTCGGCAATGGCCTTTCTCAGTTCAGTTACACCTTCTGTTGTACCATATTGAAGTATCTGGCCATTCTTTTCGTCCAGAAGTCTATTGACAATTTCTTTTACCTTGTCCACCGGAAATGCTTGAGGGTCTGGGAGCCCTCCAGCAAATGATATTATCTCATGATTTTCAGTGAGCTTCAATAGCTCCCTGATCTCTGATGCTTTCATTTCCCTGGCATTTCTGGAATATAGATGTGAGAATTTACTTACCATATATATCGCCTCCCTGGCACACTTTACAGCCACTGATTGACCGCCGTACACGCGCCAATTGTTTTTCTGAATCTGGCCTCTGGGCCAGATAGGTCAAGTGTACGGCAGCCTTTTTTAAACATCCAGGCTTGACCTGATGGTTTAAACTGGCTTCATTGCACGTAATGCGATTTACCCTTTTAATGTTGTCGTTTCATAGGAAATTCTACCGTGCACCGCCATTTTTCATTTAAACTGGAGCATTAGCTACTATTTTAGAAAAATAGGTTGTACGGTTTATTGAAATGAATATTCGGCCACAGGTCGATAATTCAGGGCAAGATTTTTATAACCCTTGCTCGCAATATAGGAATCAATGGGCAAATGGAATTTCCTGGGTAATATTACGCCTCTTGACTCAAAAGAAGGCAAGCTTTCTCTTGTGGCGCTGATGATGATGCTCTACATTATTGCAGTGTTCCTGGCAGTGGCAATACACGAGATACTGGGCCATGGCCTGGCAACCATACTTTTTGGCGGCGAGTTCTATGCTTTCTATCTATCACCTGGAAGTGGCTTTATTTCATTTTATTTGCCAGATACAATAACATCATCCCAGGTGGCATTCATCTACATGGCCGGAATTCTGGTGCAGATATTGATAGGCTTGGCAATTTTCTTCTTTGTCCTGCCAAAGGTCAAGAGCTTCCTGTGGGGTGTTTTCACACTAATGTTCTCGGTGGGCATGCTGGTACATCCAGCCCTTTACCTGTTCCTGGGTTATTTTTACAGCTCAGGAGACACTAAGTATGCAGTGGCCCTCCTTGGAGTCCAGCCCGACGCCTTCATTGTTGCGGGGCTGATAATGACCGGTGTCTTCGTTCTAATGGTGTCCATGGCTGCCATGAACTTCATAGGCAGCTATATGAATGTTGAGGACGAGGCCACCAGAAAACAGCTTCTCCTGATATTCTGGATGCCTCCTATTCTTCTAAGCGGTTTGAGTGCCCTGGCATCAACATTCTTCATGCCTGCAGGTGAAGTATCTTACACTGTGGCAAATGCAGCCATAATGCTTCTTTTCATGGGCATTGCCATTTATCTGATTCCCATCTTTGTGGAACCGGATAGGAAGGCAGAGTACGGGCTCACTGTCAAGAGCTTAATGTCTGTATTGCTGGTATTTGTGATTCTTCTTGGAGTCTGGGTAGGTGCCTTTGGAGTGTCCCAGGACTCGGCCCATGGTATTTTGCTCCATGACCCGCCAGTGGAGGTTGAGCAATATTATGCAGATTCTTCTATTGGGAATGCAGAGATAATGATATTCACAAACGGAACAGCCAGGGTTGATATTATTCTTCGAAATCAACTTGATAATCCATCACCCTTGCGAGAAAAAATATTCCACACATTCGATGAAAGACCATACTGGGAAAAATACATTCAAAAAGCCAGAAATATGGTCATAACCATGTTTGATTTGCAAAGGGAAGTTGGCGAGAATCTTTCTTTCAGCACCAGCTTCGGAACGGTCAGGGCCCTGGGAGTTGAGGATGTCCTGGGAAGAAATTGCACCACCTATCTGCCACTTGTACAGATGGGTACCAGGCAGTTTATCACTCCTGGAGATCAGGAACCTCAACCAGGCACCGGCCAGGGCAATGGGAGCATAAGTGTTTCATTTGTAGATCCCTGGGAGAACAGGGGCGGCTTCCTGGATGAGGTGAGAATCAGCTGGAATTCCAGCCTGGAATATGTCAGTGCCCTGGCATTCAATGATGAAAACCCGAGTATTGTTTTTAATCGTGGCAATACACTGTACAAAACTATTGGCTGGAAAAATCTAGACTCAGCCACTGCTCCTGCTGAATACAATATTATTTTGAGATATGTAGGATAATCGTATCACATCACTGAGGGGTATCGTCCTCGGTCATGCCCACGTAGAAGAACAAGGCAAAGCCGAACCAGGTTATTGCAACTATCATAAGTGGCAAGGAACCCCAGCCCAGGAATATCTGGAGCATGATAAATATCAGTGGCACTCCGAAGCCCAGGAAGGCGAAGGTCAATTTTTTTGTTGCTGAATCAAAGAACTGGTTCATGGTAATCTTCTGGAAGCATACAGAGGTTGTTTAAAAAGATTGTCCCCCTACTCAAGACCTTTCAAGGCATTTTCCTTTAGAACTTTAATTTCCTCAACCGGTCCTCTTGCTCCCCGGAACACAGCAGAACCAGCCACGAACATGGTTGCGCCAGCCTTGACCACCTCAGCCACATTGTGTTCTGTCACGCCGCCATCAACCATTATCTCGGTGTCCTGGCCAAGCTCTTCTACAAGTTCTCTGGCCTCGGTGAGCTTTGAGAAATGCTGTGTCATGCATTTTTGCCCGCCAAATCCTGGCTCAACAGTCATAATGAGTATCAAATCAAGCTCAGGCACAAATTCCTTGATTGCCGAGAAAGGTGTGCCAGGGTTCACGCTGATACCCACCTTGACTCCAAGGTCCTTGAATAGTTTGATTGTATCTTGAGGATTATCATCTGCCTCAATATGAAATGTTAGCCAGTCACTTGATTCTGCAAATTTTGGGCCGTATTGCATTGGATGCGATACCATGAGATGTGTGTCAAATGGTATTTTTGAAACAACCTTCAGTTCCTTGGCGAATGCTGGGCCAAAGGTGATGTTTGGAACAAAATGGCCGTCCATAACATCCAGATGAACAAGGTCAGCTTTACCATCATTCAAAATCCGAATTGCATCTCCAAGATTGGTTAAATCAGCCGATAAAATCGAAGGTGCGATTTTTATTTCTCTTCCCAAAGAACCACCTCAATTGTACATGTCCAGGTAGCTCAGGCTGGATGGCTGGGTGTCATATTCGTCCACATCTGTTTCCATCTCCATGACGATGTTCACCAGTGAGTTTACAATCTCCTGCATATGCTTTAATTCGGATCTGAGCTGTTTAATCTCGTTCAGAAGTTCCTGAGTCTCATTGTCCATGGTGTGCCTCCCGTTAACTAATCAGTATTGGAAATCCAGTAGAAATACTTACCCCCGGTAGTAAGGAGAATATCTATGAAAATCACCAGCCAATTTCCTGGTTTCTGTTCTCTCGCAAACTGGACAGAACAAACTTCCATCCTTGTTTGACAGAATGCCACGGCATTTCATGCACCTGGCCTTCAGAACTCCCAGTTCCTCGGCATTGGTGGCAAGTTGTATTGATGGCTCCATTTGCTCCACCCTTGCCCGGACCAGGTCCCCTATCCGGTATTCATGCCTGGCATCATTTGAATAATCCTCTTTTATTTTTGAAACATGAATAACACCAGCCAGATTATTTCCCACTGGCCTTTCTGATTCTTCCAACCCAGAAATAGTAACTCTAGCCACTGAATTTGACACTCCGATTACTTCGCCCAGGATGATGTTCCCGGGATTTAGAATGCTTATCTGGCTTGAGGCCTTGACCCTGGCTATTTTCTCATTCTCATCAAAATCCTTCTGGCCCATGACTGCTGCGTAGATTATGCCCTGCCGCTCATATGTCCCCTCTCCAGGAATATATTCCTCGCTGGTGGCCAGCTCATCTCCAGGCATTAGAATTTCCATCATTGCTTCACAATCCTAAGAAGTGTCACGCTTATTTCAGCCTTCTCCTTTCTGTGGAATTCAAAGGTATGCCGTATCTCGAATTTATAACTTTTCTTCAGGTCAAGAAGAAGGCCAGTCTTTTCGATTCTCTTGCTCAGGAATGGCAGAGTTCCAGTATTGTGAAGGCTGTAAATGACATTGGAAATTTTCATGGCCTTGTCAAGAAATGGCAAATCAGCATGTTTTTTCTGGGCTCCGAAGGGGGGGTTCATTATGCATGTTTCCCATTCTCCAGATGCCTCTTCCACAGGCATGCAATCAAAATTAACCGGGCACTGGACACTCTCTGCATTTTTCCTGGCAATGTCTATGATATCACTGTCAATATCGCATCCTAGAACATTATCAGCACCCAGCAGGCAGGCACCAATGGAAAAAATTCCTGCTCCGCACCCAAGGTCTATGACGCTTTTCCCCTCAATATCTCCAAATGCATGGGCAGTGTAAAGTATGTCTGCAGCTACCTTTGCTGGTGTAGAGTACTGTTCCAGGTGAGCTTTCGGGTCTTTAAAACCATCCAGCTTTTGAAGTTTAATTTCCAAATCTCTTTGTCTCACAAGAGGGCCAGTACCTTATCTGGATTAAATGTTTTGTAGTGTTTGTCAAGCATAATGTTATTTTAATATTCAATCTCAAGAACAAAATAATAATCATAAGCAAAACCTTTTTACCTACCTTCATACAATATTATCCTTTGATGTTGGTCGTAAAGATTTCGGATAAATTGCAATACAATGTAGGAAAACTTCAGAAGGGGGTGAAGGTATCGAACAGCATCCCAAAGGTCGTCATCACCGTTGATAAGAAAGATGATTGAAATTTCCAGTCAATAATTTAACATTGGTATTAGCTAAGGCGCTAATCCAGGTTTTCTATCTCTTTAAGAACTCGTTTTACTTGAACATCTATGTCCAGATGCAAGAATAAATTTGCAGCCCTGCGCAGTTCTATTTTGGCCTGGTCTATATCTCCTTTTTCCTTGAGGCCCAATCCAAATTCGGTGTATACTTCAGCAAGGGATATTGGCGTGTTTATCTCGGTGAATATCTGCATGGCCTTTTCAAAATGCTCTTCCATTTTATCCCAGTCTTTCTGAATGGAATATAGTCTGCCATAATTCTGATGAATGCCTCCCAGTCCTACACGGTCTCCAATTTTTGTAAGGATTTCAAGGCTGTCTGCCAGATTGGACTTTGCCTCATCCAGCTTTCCCAGGTGGATTAACGCTTCACTTGAGTTAAACTCTGCCCATGCCTTCATGTTCAGCCAACCTCCCTTGACACCATATTCCCGGCACTTGTCAAATTGCTCCAGTGCCTTGTCCCATTCCTGAAGTTGAAGGTAGGTGTCACCAAGGTTATTGTATGCCCTGGCAGTCTCGTAGACCTCATTGGTCTCCTTTAGGAATGTAAGAGCGTCCTGATAGTGTTCTATTGCTTCTGACATCTCATGGCCATCCCCGTGAATATTTCCCAGGCCAATATGTGCTGAACCCAGGATGCGTTTGTCATCAACCTTCAGTGCGTTTTCAATGGCCCTCTCCAGAAACTCCTTTGCAAGGTCATAATTTCCCTTGTTCCAGTATATGCCACCGATACGATTGCAGGCCTGACCTATGGTCAAAGGATCCTTTGCCTCCTCGGCTGCTTCCAGTGCCTTTTCATAATACTCCAGAGCTTGATCAAATTCACTTCTCTCCTGGTGGATGAATCCCATTCTTCTGGTGTATCTGGACACCTGGGTTTTATCATTATTCATCTCAGCCTCGCTGAGAAGTTTATTGAAATATTCAAAGGCCTTGTCCCATTCGGCAGAGAATATGCAGGTCATTCCCAAATCTTCAAGCATTTTATTTCGCTTTTCTTCGGATTTCTCCTCGGCTGCAACCTGGTCCAGATTTTCCAGCTTCTTAATTTCTGAATAAATTATCCTGGCCTTCTCATAACCGCCAAATGTCCGCATTACTTCCGAGAGATTGCTTGCCAGCTCTGGCAGATCCCTTGGTTCGATATCCTCTGGATCGGCTCCAATGAGCATACACTGCTTCTTGACAATGAAGTTGCCAATGTCACTCATCTCCCTCTCCATGATGGTGAATATCTGCTCGGTAAGTTTCTTGGACATAGATATCACTCTGCCATACCTCATTTACTTAGTTGTTAATAGATTTATTGATAATATTATGCTTTATGTTTAAGTATATGCAATGAGATAGGGTATTGAAATCATGGCTGAAGACATTGTTATCTATGAACTGAAACGCATGGACATTCGCGGTGCAACTGTTATTGATGGATTTCCAAGTGTGGGCCTTGTTAGCTCAATTGTGGCCAATTATCTCATAAACACCATGAAGCTTACCCAAATAGGTATCATGGACTCAGTATTTTTCCCAACAGTTTCTCTTGTCAGGGAAGGTATTCCCCAGAATCCAGTACGAATTTATGCCGGTGAAAAGGTTGGTGACGGTCCAGATTCCAGTGACCAGCTAGTTGTTTTTATTTCCGAGTTCCAGCCACCACCAAACCTTGTGAAGCCCATAGCTAGTGCAATTCTGGACTGGGCCCAGGACCAGAAATGCAAAATGTTAGTTTCCCCAGAAGGGCTGGTCATTGACAAGGAATCTGTGGAAATCGAGGATGGCCAGGAAGAGGAAATGGGCGTCTATGGTGTCGGAAGCACACAGTGGATGCGCAATGAACTTGCCAAGAGCGGCGTCAATGAATTCACCGAGGGAGTCATAACCGGAGTTGCTGGCGTTCTTCTCAATGAAGGCCGAAGAAGAGATTTCAATGTTTCTACAGTGCTTGCAGAGGCACACCCGGATTATCCAGATGCACGGGCAGCAGCCCAGGTCATGGAGATGATTAATAAGTTCTTGCTGCACATAGACCTGGATGTTTCTCCACTGTACCAGGAAGCAGAGAGAATCGAATCCCAGCTGAAGACCATACACAAGCAAGCTCAGGACGGTAAATCTCCGGCCCAACACCAGCCTTCTATGTACGGTTAAGATTTGAAAAATTTAACAATCTGGCCTTCCTCAATCTCAAATGTTTTCCCAAGGAACTTTTCAATGGTATCAATATTTGTTCTTGCATGGCTAGTGAGCTCTCTGGCAGAATAATTTC
This sequence comes from Methanomassiliicoccales archaeon, assembly GCA_030636255.1. Classification (GTDB taxonomy): domain Archaea; phylum Thermoplasmatota; class Thermoplasmata; order SG8-5; family SG8-5; genus JAGLQM01. The sequence goes on along the minus strand of DAOVXH010000028.1, from coordinate 3,661 downwards.
CACCAGCAAGTGCCAGGTACGGAAGAAGCTGGTCCGAGGCATAGATATCAACACTTCCCTTCTCGCTCATCTCGGCCAGTAATCTATTGGCTGCTTCCTTCCCAACCTTTTCTGCTGGCTTTCCCTTTTCTCCCAGGGAGCTGGCTCCCATAAATGTATGGCCGTCAGAGGTCGAAAGAACAATTCCCACTCCCGGGCTTGGCCCTTTTTCTTTGTGCCGGATATGGATTTCTGCATCTGGCAAGTCATCTAATACCTCAGCTCCCACTCTCTCTGCAATGTTCTCAGGCAAGTCAGTAATGTTCACAATGCCAATTATCTTCTTAAATTCAGATGAAGCCTCAAGGTTCAGTGATTTCAGTTTGCCACTGGATACTATCCTGGCTGTAATTTTTCCACCGCCTCTTGGGAAATAGCCCCGCTGCTTAATGTCCAGGGTGCATTTCAGCCCTATTTTTTCAAGCAGGGGAAACAGCACCAGTGAATAATAATTCACAGGAGGAGACCATTTTACATCGGTTCCGCCGGTGAGATGTATTTCTGACTCGCCTTTCACAGTTGCCAGCGCCGGAAGAACGGTTTGCAGAACAAGGGTAACACTGCCTGCTGTCCCAATATCAATGGAATATTTTCCGTGTCTAATCTGGCCAGGTTGAAACTCCACAAGGGTCGAACCAATTTCTGCGCCTTTTACTTCGGCTCCACATATCTGCCCCATCAAGCTCAAACCAGTCAAATGCTGCCTTGCCAGTCCAGGTTTTGGCCGGTTGGCCCTGATATTTTTGATTGTAAGTGATTTTCCTGTGATTGCAGAAAATCCAATTGAAGTTCTCAGCATCTGGCCCCCGCCCTCTCCCTGGGAACCGTCTATGATGATTCTATCTGGCAAAACCTATCACCATTTCCCTTCCCTGGGGGCCTCCGGCATAGTAAACATCCCATGAGTCCAGGCATTCTTGGAACTCTGCTGGCTCAAAGTAAATGCGTCCCAGTGGGTAGAATTGTGCGCCGCCGTCTGTCCAGTACCATGATACCATCATATATTTATCATGGTCAAGTTCGTTATGGCTCATTCTCCAGGCACCGGTTCTGTCTGCCTCCACATTGTAATATGGCTCAATTATGTCGCTGTATCTCTGGTCGCTGTATATGCTGGTGATATTGTGGCCATCTGCCCATTCCATTGCCTCCAGCTCATAATCATATGTTATTTCCTGGACCTCGAATGCTTTCTCATTATTGTAGGCCAGAGGTAGTGATGCAGCGCAAAATACCATGAAAATAATCATAATAAATACAGGCAATGTCCTGAATATTTCATTCTTCCTGGACCAATCTATGGTGGTTTTAAGAATCCATGCCATGCCAGTGCCAACAACTATTGCCATGGGTATATCAATGAAATTGTAACTACGGTAGACCATCATGAACCCAAAGACATCCAGTGACCTTAGCATTGAGAATACCATCACTGTGAGGGGAGCCATGAACATGCCAACCAGAATATATCTTCTTGGGAATTTTGTATATCTTAGTATATTAAAACCAATTAACCCGACAATTGCCAGCACTAGATAGGGGAAGATAAGGCTAAGCAATAAATCCGAGGTCATCTGCGCCCCGGTGAATATATGCAGCTTTGAATTAGCCAGTAAGGCCCCAATTCCAATGATTAGCACCAGCACCTTTTCGTCGAATATGCTTCCAAGGCTCAATGTATTCTCATCATTCTTTCCAAGGAAGAACCAGGGCTTTGTCTGCACAGTGATGGAAAGCAGTCTGGCAAAGACAGCCATGATAATTGCGACACTAATCAGCAAAACAATATCATTCATATTGGAAACCTCTGACACGAATTCCAGGTTCACTGACTGATAGTACAAGAGTGATGCTAGCAATATTCCAGGTCCGGTAATAACATCCAGGGCGAATTCCTTCAGTGTTCGCACATGTTCGTCGGAGCGCCTGAACATGGTGCCGATAAGTGCAAAGGACAATGCCAGCAATGCTATTAGCGTGGTCAAATGATGTGTGAATGGCAGTATTGCTAGTACCATCATTAGCCCAAGGCGGAACCTCCAGTCCCTGCGTCTGGTAAACAGGTAGAACATGAAGCACAGAAGAACAATAGCCAGTAATTGTTTCATTGCAGCAGTTGTTGCATAAACAAATAATCCCGATAACGCGGCGAACAGCCCAGCCGAGAAGGCGGCAATGTCATTATTAGTTAATTCTCTGGTCAACATGTATATGAATATTACAGCAAAGGAACCTATCAGGGCACAAAAGTATGGCAGCAGAGCAATCGGCTCTATGCCCAGAACCAGAGAAAACTGGCTCAGCAGAAGCGAAAATATAGGCATTTTCATATTATAGCTCAGAAGGTAATTGTAATTTCCAGGGTCAGGGATGCTTCCGGTACTAATCATAATCTCGGATATCCTGGCCAATGGGAATCCGTCAAGATTGAATGGCAGGCTGGAAAATTGAAGTGGTATTAATCTGGCACTGAATCCTATTAGGAACAGCAGCAGACATATCCAGAATGAGTACTTTCTCATGTCTGAAATTTTCATGTGACCGCCTCCTGGCCAAACTCTTCCATGATTTCGGGAGCTGCTTCTACATTCAACACAGAATCAAGGGATGGAGCATCGCCTTCCCTGAACATCTTCTCGGTTTCCTGCATGAGGCTTTTTGGTCTTGCCTTTGTCATCATATTTCCCATGACCAGACCGGATAAAGTTTGAATGAGAACTGACACTCCAAATATTCCTACAACAATGTATGGATTGATAACCGCGTGGACAGTCTCTCCGAACATGAGCAGCCATCCCTGATCCTCTATGAAAATAACAAGTAAATATCCCAGAATCACGCCAGTGAGGGACGCCAGCACCGAGAGTATTAAAATATCCCGAACTATCATTATTCTGAGATGATTTCGGTCTGCTCCAATTGCTGAAATAATGCCCATTTCATTGCGGCGTTCTATTATGGCCCTTGATATGATGGCTGCCGAACCAATGAATGCCAGTGCTCCGTCAAGAACAATAAATGTGCCTACAACCACCTTTATGCTGTTTGTCCCTTCCTGGACAAATAGGCTGACATAGCTGCCATTGGAGGCCTTGAACTGCCCCATGTCCAGATATTGAATTGCAAGCTGCTGCTCTGCCCTTTCCTCATCTGTTAAATCTGAATTAACTGGAGTTACCAGTCCTGAAGAATCTGTCACCACAACCGATGCTTCAGACTCTTCCAGGTCCTCTACCAGTGCTGTTTGATTATTAGTCTTAACCCTGATGAACAATACAGAATCGCCAGTGAGGCCAGCCATTTTCCTGGCATAATCCAGCGGAACAAGCATTTCATCCTCGGAATATCGACCTTCATAAACCGCATCAATCTCCATCTGGAATACTGCAGGGCTTGAAGAGCCAGTCATTAAAAATCTCTCTCCCACATCCAGGTGTATCTTCTGAGCCAATTTTTTTCCAATGACAGCAAAACTGCCTGGATTATCTACCTGGCCCCTGATGAGACTGCTATTCTCTATTTCCAGGAAATCGTCAAGATTAACACCCCGTATAACAACCGGGAAATTGTTTATGACACTGAAACATGAGATCTCAGCGCTGGCTGCCTCCACATTTGGCTG
>DAOVXH010000131.1 GCA_030636255.1 Methanomassiliicoccales archaeon | reverse complement strand
TTTTCAGAGCAAACTCTATCAATTAAAAATGAAAATGGAGAGCCAACGACTTTCTCGTTGGCTCAAGACTTGAAAGATTTAAAGAGACTTTTTAGCCTGCTTTATTGTGCCAGACGTAATCAATGTTTCAATGGTCACCTTCATGCGTTCTTCGCCTATTTCGGTAACGCCTTTCAGCATTTCAATGGCTGTATCCTTGTCTGTGTGAGAACATCGTAGTATGCCGCGATTTTCCTGGAATGCAGTAAGCCATGGTCTTGCTTCACTTACCTGATCCAGGCCCATACGGCTACCTTCGCGCTGGAATTCCTTTATCAATTCCCAACGTTCGATATTCCTGGGTGCATCTATAGTAAAGACAATGTACCTACGTCTGAACTCTCTAACACCCATGGGATCACCAATTGCTGGACCGCGTCCAGATAGCTACTGGACCATGTCCAGGCCGCCACCACCGGATGGCATATCTGAACCAATAAGCTGTGCAGATTTTACGCCGGTAATGACCACCATGAGCTGGACTTCCTTCTGAATTGTCGGGTCCACTGTGCAGCCCCAGATTATTCTTGCTCCTGGGCTTATCTGGGCACTTATGAGCTCTGCAGCCTGCTGTGCTTCCTGAATGGTCAGGTCTTCTCCGCCAATAACTCTGATAAGCGCGCCCTTTGCACCGCTTAGGTCAATATCACCGAGTAAAGGCGAGGATACTGCTTCCTGAACAGCCATTTCAACACGTTCGCGGTCATCATTAGATGAGCCAATGCCCACCATTGCTACACCGCCGTTCTGCATGACAGTCATCATGTCATTGAAGTCCAGATTGACTAAACCGGGCTTGGTAACTGCCTCGGTTATACCCTTTATGGAGTTCATGAGAATCTCGTCAGCCACCTTGAATGCTGCATCCAGCGGCAATCTCGGAACAAGTTCCAGGAGTTTGTCGTTCTGAATAACTATGGTGGTGTCGCACTTGTTCCTCAGTTTGTTGAGTCCCTTCTGTGCATTCTCGAATCTGACATGTCCTTCTGCCTTGAATGGCATTGTTACAACGCCCATTACAAGTGCGCCCTGCTCCTTTGCAATTTCTGCAACAACTGATGCAGAGCCAGTGCCTGTTCCGCCGCCCATTCCTGCGGTGACGAAAACAATGTGTGCGCCTTCAAGATACGATCTTATCTCATCCTCATTTTCCCTGGTTGCTGTCTCTCCCACCTCTGGAAGTGCTCCGGCGCCCAGGCCCTTTGTGGCCCTCCTGCCTATGAGCATTTTCTTTGGTGCGTGAACGTGAAGAAGATGTGTCGCATCGGTATTGATTGCGCAGAGTTGTGCTCCTGCAACACCGGTCTCTGTAAGGCGGTTGATTGTGTTTGAACCTCCACCCCCGCATCCCACTATCTTGACATTGATCTTGAGCGTCTCTACCAGCGCTCTCAATTCGTCATCGTCCGGACTGTCCTTGTATATTCCAACTGCTTTAGAAATTTCCTGGGCCTTCTGCTGGTCATCATGCCTGCTCAAAGCCTCATCTATTATGGATTTCATCTGTTATCACCCATCCCTAAGTAATTTAAGTTGAACCATGATGGGTTTCTATGTATTTAAAATTTAGGTGTCTTTATATTAACCAGTGAGAAAAAGTTTATTTACGTAATAATAATTTCACTGGCCTTCTAGAATCTCGTCAAATGCATATTCTTCCCATGCTCTTTTTCCAAGCAATATTTCAAGCTCAATTGGAGTCAGTATTGGCTTTTCATATGTAGAATAATCGTCAATAGCCAGTCTAGGGCAGGCAGTGGATATCCATGCATCAAGTCCCAGGGCTTTTAATTTATTGGGAGTAACCAGATCCATTTCCACAACAATACTTTCCAGGCCTTTGTCAGATAATAGCCTGCCAACATAACCAGCCATTTTTTCCCTTCTCTGGCCTGGCTTTTCCGAAAGTAAAATTCCAAAGCGTTTTGCCTCTCTTGCCTTCTCAATAATTCCATGTCTTTGTCTGAGCATTCTATCTCTGATTTCAGATATGTCACGAACCTCATTGTTCACAGGGTCGGCGATGATAACTGGTTTTGATGAGGCCAATGATACAGCCAGCGCATGGAAATTTCCTGTTCCCAAAAATAGAAAGGCATCTACTTTTTTCTCTACATTTCTGGCGCAGGAGGCATTGCACCCCAGAACTTGACCTTCAGCAAATAGGCGGCCGTCTCCCTTGCCCACCAATACTTCTTTTCCCTCACTCTTCAGGAAATCCATAATAGGCACAATATGATGAATATGTTGGGCTGTGGTCAGCAATCCTATTTTCTGAGGAAGTTTTCCCACTGCTTGTTGAATAACTGGCATAGGGTCAGCATCGCTTCTTGCCTGAATGAACATAATACTGTTTGGTGAGTCCAGGCAAGGAATTGGCAAATGTCCGAAATGCACAATCAGGTCTGCTTTACCTCTTGGCACATCACAGGCCCCATAGCATGGTTCTCCATGAATTATTATATATGCATCCACCTGGCGGGATATTGTAGTTGCAACATCAGCAGCTTGCCTTTTCAGCCCCTCTGGAAACTGTAGAATTACCCTTAAAGATTTTCTGCCATTGATTGCCTGTACTATGCGGTCAATCTCAAAATCAAATTGTTCTGTCATAGAAGCGCCTCCAACTCGGCAAATACCCCATCAATCGACTGGCGGGTGACATGGGGCATTATCACCAATCTCAGGCTTTCAGGATTCTGGGCCACAGAGACTTTCCAGCCCTTTTTGCTTAATTCTTTTTGTATCTTTCTGGGCTCTGGCACATAGAGGCAAAGTATGTTCATCAGTGGTTCCATCACAGGTTCCAGGCCAAGCTTTCTTGCCTTTTCAAGTGCATAGCCAGTAATGTCCATGCATTCCTTCACAAGATTAACATAACCATCCCTGCCCAATGAGCGCATGGCAGCATAGGTAGCAGCAACAGCAGCACTGGACCTTGTTCCAGATAAAGCTGAAAGTTGGCCAATCATGTCCAGGTAAGGCGCTTCCTTGTGTATGTTTCGAATCCAGTCACGGTTCCGAACCAGCAAGGCCCCAGAGGGAATGGTTGCCATGCCCATCTTGTGTGGGTCCGAGGTCATACTTGAAACAGCAGGAATCGAGAAATCATATTTTGGAGCATCTTCAATGAAAGGCAGAACAAAACCCCCAAATGCTGCATCTACATGGAGGAATGCTTTTTCAGGTAACAAATCTGCCAGTGCCTGAATGTCATCCACAGCCCCAAGCTCGGTGGTGCCAGCAATTCCCACTATTGCACAAAGGTCATCATCTATTTCTTTCTCAACCTGTTCAATGTCAATTGTATAATTATCATTCAGCTCCACCATTACCGACTCCATGGCCAGTATATCGCATGCCTTGTGAAATGAGAAATGCGCGCTTTTAGGAAATATGACCTTTTTCTTGCCAGTGATGTTCCTGGCAATCCAGAGTGCTGTTATATTTGCCTCTGTGCCGCCGCTGAGAATGCCCCCTGCAATATTAGACCCATTGAGTAGCTGGCCAATTTCTTCGATGACCTGTTTTTCAAGGTCAAGTGTTCCAGGATAAAGACCAGCATTGCCTAAATTTGATTCAATAAATCTTGAATGGGCCTCTTGGGCAATGTCCAGTGGCTTTGTGCACATTGAGCTTATGACCTTCCCGTTGCAGAAATGGTAATCCTGGGAACTAGCATCCTCCAGTTCCTTCATGATAATGCTATTAGCAACACCCTTTTCCCACAAATCAAGGCCCCCTAGTTCCTCCCGGCTTCCAGTAACATTCTTTTTTCAACCGAGGCAACAATATGTCTTATTGTCTGAAGGTCCCGGGGCATGACGCAAATTATCTGGGTACCGTTCCTTACAAGAAATTCTAATAGGCTTGGCATTGCCACAAGGTCTTCTGAAAGAACTGCAATGTTACTATCCATTTCAGAACAACTGGCCAATGCCTCTCCAAGTGCCTTTTCCAAAGCTTTAAAGGAAAATATGAGCCAGTGACCGTCCTCGCCGCCGCCTAACATAAGACGGCCCAGCATGTCTAAATCTAATGCCAGAACATCCCCGTTCTTTGCCAGGGAGTCCATGAAGAACAAATTACTGGGGTACATTATCCGAACCCATATTTTTGCCCTGGGCACAAGTCCTTCAAGTGTTGAATTAATGGTGCTTATGGCATTTGCCAGTTCCTCGGAGCTTCTTATGCCTGGAATTAAAATTCCCGGCTCAATTTCCAATGCAATGATCTCCTGAACACTGGAAGCTATTTCATCTGCCCCATCAGGTTTCATTTCTATTACTATCTGGCTGGTTTTGAACCTTCGTTTTGCCTCACTGGCTATTTCAGAAATGTCTTCTGATTTGATATTATTGGATAAAATCATACCCTCAATATATTCATCATCCAGAAGTCCAATATCATCAGGTTTGTCAATTACAATAAATAATTTGGTAGCAACAACAGGTCCATGTTTTATGTCCTGCAATGGTGTCTTTCTAGGTTTCTCCATGAGTGTAAGACTTGTCTCCCTTTGAGGTAACTCAACAATACCTTCTTTCTGGGAAACCAGCATTGCCGAGCAGATAACTGGCCGTGAAGAAACAAAGCAGATTCCACATCTTTCAATACCTTGGGCCTCACCCATGAACTTGATTATATCGCCAAGACTGGACAGCATTTCTCCAGTTACTTTTTCCTCGGCACTGAACTCTGAATCAACCTCAACCTTCACCGGGCCCTGGGGCCTCATGATATACTGGAATTTTTGCTCTCTTTGCTCTATTCTTTCCAGTTCTCCGTCTGCCTTGAACTCATAAATGTCACCGGATACTGCCGGATCCTGCAAACCTTCAGGCAGTCCAAAGACCGCCCTGGCTATTATTTCCTGGCCCTTCTTTCGTAACTCAACAGAGGCTTCGGAATCAAAAATCTCACGAACAAGCACAGCAGGCATTTCCTGCTGTTTCAATTTTTCTAAATTTCCCCTGAGCCATTTTAGCCAGCAATGCTTGATGCCGTCAAGAAGGTCCTGGCCAGTGTGGGCATAAATCGGTGAAGCGCTTGACCCGTATTTTGAGGTGGTAACAATGGAAACAGTGGTATCCAGTTCCCTGAATGAAGTAAGAATATCCATTTCATGATTCCAGAATATCCTGGCTCGATTAAAGACTGCTTTAACATTTCGCCAGCTTTCCTTGGGGTCCTCTGCCCCGGACTCATATAAATCCAGGGCTGCTCTAATTTCTTCTTTTTTCAGGAAATCCGAGAAAACCAATGGAGTTACAACAAAGCCCCTAACAGTGGGAAAATCTGCCCTGGCAAACACTGCCAGTCCTGCCCCCAGTGAACCGGCTGCGCCCTCGTTTAGGCACCCCAAGTCATTGAATCGAAGTATTGACTCCATTGTGACATAGATGTAGAGTCATGTAAAAAAGGTTTTGCAGCTCCCTCCCCTTCAATGCCCCGATACATATGAACTACGAGACCATTGAATTTCAGCGAAAGGACAGTAAAGCAATTATTCATCTGGCCACACCGGATAATCTGAATGCCCTAGATGCAAAGATGTCA
>DAOVXH010000170.1 GCA_030636255.1 Methanomassiliicoccales archaeon | reverse complement strand
TTTGAATTAACATAGGGGTTTGCAGAAACATATACAATATCATCATAATAATCTGGAAATGCCTTGTTAAGCCAGTCCATTGTGTGAAGTGACGGAGCTATGGCCTTTTTAAAATCACCTTTTGGCAAGTAATCCTGATAAATTTCTTTAAAGATGTCATAGCGGCATGCATCCAGGATAATTAGATAATCCCAGGGCTCACTGGCCATCTTCACTTCTTTATTATCAATCTTGTATCCTTGTTCCATATTACTTGCTCCGGTTTTCGACCCAGATAGATTAATGTATTCAAATCTTTTGGCTTAAATTAATTCAATTGAGTAATTTTACTTTTGTGGCTTTTCATCTTTTGCAATCACATGTGCTGGTGCGCCCATTGCAACCATATTAGGAGGGACATCACTCAATACCAGGCTATGGGCGGCAATTACCGCATTATCTCCAATCTTCACATTTCCAAGTATGGTTGCTCCTGTGTAGATGGTAACATTATTTCCAATTATAATATCCCTGGCCTTATCTTTTCCAATGCCACGCCGATTGCCTATGGTTACATTATGATAGATTTTGACATTCTTACCCAGTTTCACATCTCTTCCGATAACCACATTCATGCCATGATGTGAAAAGATAGTTGATTTAGGCAGTACTGGAGTTATATCAGACATCAATCCCAGTCTGAAATCTTTGAATCTAATCATAAGCTTGATTTGTCGAAATTCTTTCTTCATCAGATGTTTCATATGCGAGCTAAATCCCATGTAATCAGCCTTACTGCCAGAGTATTCACTGCTATCTTCTTTTGAAGTTTAAATCTTTCTATTCAGGACTTCAACTCTCCCCTGAGGTAATTTTTCATCTTTTTAAAGTTGAGCAGGTCCAAGAAGAAGAACACATCTTTTTTGGTGAATTCTTTTATGGCTATCATGATTCCTAAGTAACATAACAGGCCACCAGCAATGAATATTATCAGATCAAACCATCTTGAGGGATAGTAGTAATCAGACAGGAATATGAAGAATATGGCCATGACAATCCCGGCTAACCAGTGTTTGGCAATTTCACCTCTGAAACGAACTTTGACCAATCTTCTTGTGTAATATCTTGAGAGCAAGAACCCTACAATCACAGATAGCAGGCTAGCCATTGCAGCGCCCTCGGCTCCCCAGCCGAAAAGTTGGAAACCAAAAATCTCTCTTGGAACCAGAATGAAAAGCAATACTGTGTTGGTAAGAGCAATAGATATTCCTACTCTTGCACCCAGCTTCGGTTTATTACATCCGTACAATGTTTGAATATGTGGAATGTTCAATGAGAAGAACAGTGCATAAATCGAAAGTATGGCCAAAACTATTGTGGCAGGTAAGAACTCGTCTCCAACCATGATGTGAATTACCGGTTCAGAAAGAATGCAGAACACCACCACCATTGGAACCAGTATCATTGAAATATATCGTTCGGCAGTTGAGAGAAGTTCCCTTATCTTCCTTAATCTTCTATTGGCATGAAAATGGGAAACACTGGGGAATAGGATAGGGACAAGTGAGAGGGCCAGCATGGTCATTACAATAGTTACTCTTTGCATTCCATAGAAATATCCTACCTCTGTGGCATTCCAGAACAGCTGTATTGCAACTTTATCAATGTTCAATGATACTGCTGAAAACACAGAGTAGATAGCAACTGGCGCTGCAAAAACAGCATATGCTTTCATTCTTTTCTTTGTTGGTCTGCTGACTTCAAATTTCCTTAACCACAGGATGCCAATCAACAACATCATGAACCCAGAAACCACATATGAAAATGCCAGGGCCACAACGCTCAAAGATGCTATTGCTACATAGAACATTATTGGAACTCTTGCTGCTGTACCTATCAGTTCCGGCATCTGTTGTTTTGCACTTTGCCTGAGGCCGCCAAAGGTCTGAAATGCTATTTTTGACAGGCCAAATAATATGTAATACCCAAGAATTAGAAAGATTACACTTCTTATCATGGGGTCTTCATAGCCATGGCCAAGAACATTTTCCCAGATATACATTCCACCAAGAAGCGCACCTGTGAAAAGCAATGTCAGTATCAATTTAATTTGAATATAGGTTCCCAGGCATTCTTTGGGGTCCTCTCCAGCAGAGATCATTTTGTTATGTGCCTTTCCAAATCCAAAGTCAGTCTGGAATAATACACCAACCAGACCAAGGGCAAAACCAATCATTCCTACAATCTCTGCACCCATGTACCTGGCAATGAACATGAATCCAATGTAGGATAGAACCACCACTGCCAGCTTGATAGCAAGAATAAATGTTGATTTGCGTGCTACATTTGTCAGATCGCTATCTTCCTTCATTCTTCTTTCTCCATTGGTCCACATGAAATTGTGTTCAACTTCAGCTATATGTCACCAAACAGTGATTTCACTCTTTCTCCATGTGTATCACATGCTGTGGGAACGGAATCTCGATTCCAGACTTGTTGAAGGTGTGGAATATATTCTCCTTGAGTTCGCTGGCAACTCTCCACTGATTATCCAGGTGATGGACCCATGCATAGAGCCTGATATTGATTGAAGAGTCTGCAAATTCAACAACCCTGACGAAGGGAGCATGGTCTTCATCCTGCATGACATCGGAATGGTTTAGGCTTGCAGTAAGCATTATCTCCTTGGCCTTATCCAGGTCTGTGTCGTAGGCAACACCCATGATAACTTTAATCTTCATTTTATTGTCTGGCTCTGTGAGATTAATAACCTTCTCATTGGCTATCTTGCTGTTTGGCAGAACTATCATATCGTGGTCAAATGTATTGTAGAGCTTGGTGCTCCTCATTCCTATCTGCTCGACGCGGCAATAATCACCGTTCTCCATTAATACCAGGTCGCCGACCTTGAATGGTCTGTCAGTAAGCAGGAACATTCCGCTGATGAAATTACCCAGCGTATCCTGGGCTGCAAAGGCAATTACCAGTCCCATGACGCCCATTCCGGCAACCAGCATGGTGGGGTCAATGCCGAAGAGTTGAAGAATAAGAACCATAGCAATTAGCGCAATAACCACCATACCTACTTTTTCGAAAAGTGGTAGCGCGATATCATCCATGGTTGTGTCTGTGTTCTCGGAATATTTCTTGCCCCAGATAAGCAGTACATCTTTCAATATCTTGAGTGCCATCCAGGCAAAAAGAACTATGACTGTAAGCTGGAATAATATCTCGATGGCATTGATTATGCTCCAGCTAAAATTAAGAACTTTCAGTGAAGAAACAGCGCCATACAGAACTATCAGGTAAAAGATTGGTCCTTTTATTATTGCCAGTACCTGGTCATCTATCTCGGTTTCTGTGGCCTTTGTGAAATATTTCACAACTGGGTCCAGAATGAAGAAAATTGCTGCGCCTATGAGCAGCCAGACAACCAATGACATGATGAAAACCCCATATTCATTGTCCAGGGAATCATCCACCTGAGCTAGTGGATTATCAAATAACCCTAGAACCTGGGTTGGAGGCACATATGCCCCGCCAGTTATTGTGGTTGTTACTGAGCCCATCTCCCTGCTCCACTGTTCTTCTGTGACCAGGTCACGAATGGTGGAGCCGAGCCAGAATGTATTGTCTGGATAATCTCTGGAATTGGGTGATGTGACTGTTAGTTCAACTGTTTTAAACTCTCCGGGTCCAACCTGGAAATAGGCATCTCCCTCGGCCAACTCTGCTGTCCAGTCATATTGGGCACCTATAACATCTATCAATACAGTATGTGGTGTTGTTCCATTATTGTAAATTCCCCACCTGTAAACCACTGTGGAATCCATGTCCACATCCTGTGCATTATAGGTTGGAGGAAATATG
>DAOVXH010000138.1 GCA_030636255.1 Methanomassiliicoccales archaeon | reverse complement strand
CTGCACGGTGATCCACACCTTCCTTGAAAATTATCTCGATGCCCTCAATTTTTATGCCATTTAGAGCGGCAGCCAGCTTATCGGTTTCCTGGGAAATTCTTCCGGCCCTGCGGTCTGTGACGCACATGTTTTCATCCACTGTGGAAAAATTACATCTGAAGGCAACATCCCCCTTCTTGACTTCCAGGCCCTCTCCAGCAGCCTCGAATGGGCCTCTGCCGGTGTAAACCTTTCTTGGGTCATAGCCCAATAATGCCAGATGTGCAGTGTCGCTGCCAGGAACAATGCCCGGAGCAATAACATCCATTAATCCTGATTGACCTTTCTTGGCCAGGCTGTCCATATTAGGAACTTCTGCGGCCTCCAGAGGAGTCATTCCATTGAGTTCCTGGCAGGGGCGGTCTGCCATGCCATCACATATTATCATCAGGAGTTTCATAGTATCCATATCATCACCAACCAAGCGATTATCGTCCCTGAGGTTATAGACAATAGATTATTTGTGAGTTTGGATACATAGCCCTTGGTTTCTATTGTTGCACCGATTACGCTGTCTATCTGACAGCCTAGAAATCCTATGTCAATTACCAGAATTATGTGTAGCCAGTTAAGAGTAAGGCCATCAATAATCGTGAAGACCAGATAACCAATTATTGCTGTGTAGGCAGCCGCAGAGGCAGCAGATGCCTGGCCAGGTAAAGATATGCCACCGTCGATTCCGGCCTTGACAGGCTTCATGTTTGTTATGAGCCATGTCTTTTTGGAAAGCACTCCAAGTTCGCTTGCCAGTGTATCGGCTGCTGCAATTGCAACGGCACATAGAAACAGGATTGAGCCAGTTGTTTTGTCCAAACCCTGAAACGGTAGATTATCAAGTGTAAGAACGGCAATTATCAAGGGAACAATACCATTTGCAACTACATTGGCCCAGCTTCTTTCGCCTCTGGTGCCTTCCTGGATGCCTTTTTTCACCTTTACATTGAATTTATACCTGGTGGCAGCAAAGCTGGTTATTAGGAAAACAAACAAAAGAAGAATCCAGGTAATTCCTCCGGCCAGTCCTATTATTATGCCGAATATCATTGTCATTATTGAACCTGACATATTCAGCAGACCCTTGTAATAGGCAAGCAAACTAAGAGTTATGCAAATCGCTATGATTAAAGCTGCATCCATCCCGAATAACACAATGGTAAAATGGATTCTCTGGATAAATAAGTATTGTTTATTGTAATAGGCCAAGAATGGCTAATTAAAATTACGCCTCAGAGGCAGGTGAAACCTCAGGCTCAGTTCCTGGCAGGTCCACTTTGGCCCTTGAGCCCACATGGCTAAGACATTTGATGGCCTGTTCCTTCTTTCCCATCTTGGCCAGAACATAGCCCTTGTTTATCCAGGCATCATCATATTTCGGGTTAATCTTGATTGCTCGATTGTAATGCTTCAGTGATTCAACATATTCCTTCCGGCGGGCCATTACATTTCCCAGGTTGTTCCAGGCTATTTCATAGAACGGGTTAACGGAAATTGACCTTTCATAGCATTCCATGGCCACATCATGTTCTCCCAGTTTCGAATGCGCGTTCCCTTTATTCACCCAGGTTACCTCATTGTTCGGGTTAATGGCCAGTGCCATATCAAGTGCCTTGATTCCTTCCTCGTATTCGCCCATTAGGATTAGCGCGGAACCCTTGCTGTACCAGGGCACATCATACTCTATCAAGGGACTGCCAAGAACTTCCACGCGTTTTATCTGGCTCTTGGAAATTGCATCATCATAGGATGCCATTGCACCCTTGTAATCACGTCTTAGATAATGTGCATCTCCACGAACAACATCTGATTCTATGGATGTATTAATTGCTCTTTCATACTGAAGGAAAACCAGGCTTATGAAGACCAGACTGGCTCCAAGTCCAGCCACAAGGAGTACCGGCGAGGAGGAAGAATTTTCCCATCCAAGATAGGTGAACTGCAAAAGAGCCCCAAGGAAAAGAAGAAGAATACCTGCAAACCATGTGAATACATATCTAACCCTGGCACGAATCCAGAGTATGCCAACACTTACTAATAAAATAGATATGGATAACATTATACTGTCAAATCTTGGTTGTCTCAAAAATCCCTCATATGAGGTAAGAATGCCCATGGGCCAGTGCAGAAGGATTATAGCAGCAACAATAATGCCAGAGAAGAAGACCGAGCTTGCTTTCAAATCACCCTTGAAGAAAGTTCCTTTTTCTGTAAGAAGGAGGTAAACACCTATCAACAGGAGGGTGCCAAATATTACAGCCAGACCTGGGGCATATGATGGCCCTGGAACTATGGCATAGAATCCCAAAAAGAAACAGATGGCAGCAACAGACACATAGATTCCTGTACCCCAATTTGCAGGCTTGACCCTTTGCCTTGAATCAGAATCAAATCTGGATAGATCCCTGTCAACAGGAACTTCTTCCACCACATCTTCCTCAACATATTCATCTCCTGGCTCAGATTCCACTAATTCAATTTCATCAGATTCATCATCAATGAACTCCAATGGTTCTACAAAGTCATCATCCTCTTCAGGAGGTTCTTCTGATTCAGGAGATTCGATAATCTCTTCCTCGTCTGATTCCTCTAATTCTTCCAGCATACCAGAGATATCTTCCTCAAGCTCCTGCTCCTCCAGGCCATCATCTGCCCATAGTTCGTCATGGTCTGATGATGGTTCAGTAAGTGCCTCTGGCGCAGAATCATCAAGTTGTGCCTCTGACTCAACAGTGTCTGGCAATTCTTCGATTTCTGGCTCATCATCCAATATGATTAATTCAGAAACATCAATATCATCGTCAGGAACAGTTTCTTCGGGTTCCTCTGATTCAGCAAGAAGTTCTTCTTCCTGTATTTCATCAGAAAGAAGCTCGACTCCTGCCTTTTCTTCAAGATTCCTTATTGATTCCTCAAGCTCCATTTCCAGAAAGTCAGTTATGTCCTCTCCAGGCCCTTCAAGTTCAAGGTTTAATTCATCAGTTGCAAATGCAATTCCGCAAAGTGGGCATTCCGGTGAACCACTGGCAATCTTGGAACCGCAATTGGGACATTCCATTTTCTCTTCTGGCTGGATCAGCGACTCAGGTGGGCCATCGAATAATGAATTACCACAAACAGAGCAAGAAACCGCCCTGAGGGAAACAAATGCTCCACAGTCAGGACATACATCCAGACCGCTCATTGACTGGTCCCGAGTCGGTTCTAGCTCCAGAGATTTTTCAACGCCCAGGAAGGTCTTGAGACTGTGGAAGGCATGGTCAGAATCCTGCTGGGATTCGTCCAATTCAACCATGTCCAGCTTTGCCCCTTCTGGAATTGGCTTGATACAACTCATGCACTCTGTTGCGCCTTCATGGATGAACACGCCACAATGTGGACACAAAGCCAATGATTTATTGTCAGTAAGTTTATCTGCCAAATCCATAGATGGCATGAATTCTGGCATCTCATCAAGGTGCGTGCCACAAACAGTACAAGCGTCTGCATATTCACTTATAAATGCACCACAAACTGTGCATAATCCAAGATTGCCATCTGCCTGGAACCGGTCTTCTTCATCATCCAGTTCAGCATCCTGGTCAACACCCAGCAATGAACGAATTATGCTGTCTGCCTCTTCTTCCTCTGGGTCATCAATCACTGATTCATCAGCAACAGGAGTGAATTTTTTATCGTCCTTCAATGAATTGCCACAAACATTGCAGACCTCTGCAGACTCGGACACAAAAGCACCACAGGAATTGCACATGGCGATTGTATCATCATCTTTTTGTTTCTCGGGTTCACTGGCTAGCATGTCCTCCACAGCATTGATTGCTGTTGAACGGTCATCAGGTTCATCATCTTCAATGTCCTCAGAAAGATAAACAAGCTGGCTCAATACATCGTCAGATTCCTGGGAACGCTCAGGCAACACTTCTTCCTGTTGTTCGTCAGAAAGAAACACTTCTTCCTGTTGTTCGCCAGAAAGAAGTCCTTCATCTGGTGGTTCTAAATCAAGCTCCAGTTCCTCATCCTGGGGCTCATCAGGCAAGGATTCAACAAAGTTCATGACATCCTCTGCACTCTCGATATTCATGAGATTATCCATAAGAGCATCATCGTCTTCATCGGAAGCTGCGATTTCAGTAGAATCCACATCATCTGGCACCGCCTCCACCAGCATGTCCATAACATTGGATTCTACTTCATCTGGTTGGATAGCAGGGAGGGATTCGTCATCTTCTTCCATCATTGATGCGCCGCATTGTGGGCAATTCTCTGCACCACCACCAGTAAAAGCGCCACAGACCGAGCAAAGAAAAAGAGTTACTGCGCCTTCATCCTCTTCTTCTGATGACAGTGGCTCAGTTTGAGAAGGCGGCTCCTCATCTGGCTCTTCTGATGTTTCAGCATCCACTTGAAGTTCATCGAGCTCCAGCTCAAGATTCTCATCACCCAAATCATCCTCAAGGAGATTGTCACAGTTCGGACATTTTGTGGATGACTCGTTAATAAAAGCCCCGCAATGGGGACATAGAAACAGAGAAGAACCCTCATCACTCATAGGCATTACCCTTGTCTGGATTTCTTATTCCAGCCCCTTTAAGATATTCAATATATCATTTATTGATTATATATAATTATTGGGTAATTTTATAAAGCTTGAAATATTATAATTCTAATTCCATGCCATCATAGGCGAACTGGATATTGAATTTCTTATATTCTTCTTCAAGAGCTAGCAAATCTTTGGAAAGCAATTCAGATTCATCGCCAATATGTGTGAGTATGATTCTTGAAGGTTTATACCTCTCAGCAATTTCAAGTATTTCGTCCATGGATATTTCGCAGTGAGGGCCGTTCTTTGCACGCTGGGCCATATCTGGACCGTACCAGCCGATTTGCAGTATCATTAGGTCACAATCATGAAATCTTTCATCCTCCGGGAACGGAGTGATGTCACATGGTGCATATATCAGCTTTTTACCTTCTGAAGAGACTATGTAAACAGTAGAATGTGTAACACTTCGATGCAAGGATTTCATTACCACTGGTTCAATTAAAATATTGCCGCATTTAACTTCATTTCCAAGCTCATGAACATCTGCAATGCCAATAAAACCCCAGAAATCAAAGAAAGCTCCAAAACGCTCCATTATCTCGTCATAAACAATGCCAGGCATGTAAACCTCTGTCTTGTGCTTGGCAACCATTCGCCATTCCATGTTCTCGGCCCATTGGGTATTCATTATCTCCAGTATCCTTGCTCCAAGGGTATGGTCCGGGTGCCAGTGCGTGAAAAATAGATGGTCTAATCTCTGAATTTTGGCATTTTCCAGTTCCGCAGCAATCTCTTCAGGGGT
>DAOVXH010000099.1 GCA_030636255.1 Methanomassiliicoccales archaeon | reverse complement strand
ATTGATATTGAGATTGGCAGAGTCACAAAGAATATTGGTGTGCTGAACCTAAAGGGTGTTACAGAAGAAGAACTTGAGAAAATGGGTGATATCAAAAACACTGGTGTCATAATTGTACCTGAAGAACTAATGAGCAAGGTTTCATCCAAAATAATCAAGAACATTGGTACTATAGTTCCATACAAAAAGGGCTGGAGAATATACTCTGGTCATACTTCAATAAGCAAAGCCATGTTGGATGCAATAGACGAGCCCCTGGAATTCATACAGACTGGCCATCTTGAAATAGACCAGGATGTTGAACCGGAACTGCTGAAGAAAAAGGTCAAGGCATTCCACAATTACGGACATATAAATGCAACCGAGGAGACCTACGGAGTGCTAATGGCCAAGTGTCTGGAAAACTATGGAGATATTTCCAAGAATGGCGACGACGAAGACGATGATTAGATGTTAGGTGCTAGGAAAACCAGTAAGGCTGGAGAATCCTATGCCCTGCCCCATCAATAATACGATAATTACTTCCTGAAAAATGAGAAGGCTTGACATGGCCTTCTCTACCTTTCTTTTTCTTACATGTCAATAATAGGTTTATATGCCAAAATTACAATTTCATGCTAATGAGTGAGCGAAGATTGTTGATTGGAATTTTATTGATTATGGCCGTACTTCTGGTATCTGGCACCGCCCTGGAGATTACAGACGGCAATAGCTATCTGGTAGTTTTTGGCAACTCCATGCAGCATGGCCAGGAGCATCAAATTGGGGTACTAGACTCTGGTGATATGGCCGGCTATGAACCTTTTGAGTTGGAAAATATTTCTTCCTACTATGAGGGCCAGGGGCTTGACTACCAGGTTGCAGGTGACTATGGTGACGTAATAATTTTCAGGGACTGCACCATGAAATATGTTCATCGAGCGCTATGCTGGGTTCAGGTAAATCGAACCCAGGAAAATATTACCATGGATATTCCCGAGCTTGATATTTACGGAGCCAGCCAGGTTGAATTGTACAATTATGGTGGCTTCAACCGAACTATTAATATTTCGGCAGACTGGCTTGCAGATGTCCCTGCTGATGTGAACGGTGGTTTCATAACAATCGGCGATAATCGAGTAACTATTGATCAGGAATCTGGAATGCCACTGGTGACACAGGATGTTCTTGTTGGCAAGGTCACAAGGATTATGGACAATGAACTGCTGTTTTCAAGCGGTTATGAACTGGTCTATTTCATGGTGCTTGCCATTGCCATGGTGCTGTCCTTCTCAATGCGCCAATACTGGAACACCGAGTTTATTCCCAGGACAACAACAATTTTACTGTTGGGCTCCCTTGGATTAAAGATATTGGCCAGCATAAACGGCTCATCATTGCTGGACAGCCAGGAGAAGTTTATTCTCTATCTTTCCTTCGGGCTAATTGCTGTTCTTGTGATTATTATGTCCTGGGGAACTATCTGGCTAAAGTCCAGGTTCAGCATCAAACAGGAACATTTTGTGCCGATAATGCTCATTGGATTAATTCCAGTTCTGCTGATTCCGTACATGGTCTGGCCACTGGCCTTTGCCTATCCATTTGTCTGCTTTATCATAATTGCGGCTCTTTTCTGGTTGCAGCAAGATATGGCTTTTAATGAAGATAATGAGTCAAAGCTTGGAAACTGGATGCTGCTTACTGGCCTAGGGATTTTATTTTTATTGATAATGTTGATAATAACCGTTCCATTGTTTTTAATGCTGGTGGCCAGTTGGTTTGTTGTGACCGTTTACTGTATTGGTCGGTTGAGGAAAACAGGCTACTCTGAACCTCAATCTTGATTTTCTGGTTCTGGCACCCTCAAAAACACATCCTGTCTCTTGATAAGAATGTACTTATCAAACAGGTCCAGTATATTCCTGCCAGTGGTGGGATTTTTGGCGAGATTCCATAACATTACTGTCATTTCATTGTCATCCAGCTTCAATTGAACATGTATTTGAGAGCCCTGGATGTTCCATATATAGGAATGAAAGAGTTCACCCTTGATATCTCTAATTATTGGTTCTTCAACACAATCCTTCAGGTGATAGGCAATATCATCAACTATTGCCTTGTAAACTTCCTTATTGCCAGTGGCTGTAAGATGATAGGAGCCTATAATGTTCTTTTCACTCTTTTTTGAATCTATCTTGACATAAATTAATAATGGGATATTGAGCACTGCTAATATTACGAGGGTTATCTGGAAATAATCACCATTGCCAGCCAAATAATACGCAAGGCATGCCGGAACCAGGAATGTGACAAAGAAAAATACTGGTACTGCATACTTGCCGCGTTTATGTGATGCTTTGTAGTCATACTCAAACCATGGATACGGCCCCTCCATGAATCCCCATGGGGAAACTCTCTCCAACTCTTTTCTCAACTCTTGTAAGCCCCCAATTTCAGGCTCATCACCGGCAATCCACCATACTGGTTCTTGCTGATTTCCATGTCCTCCATTAAGATTTCATAACGGAAACCAGCCTCTTTCACTTTTGCCAGGTAATCATCCTTCAGGAGGGCGCCGCCTACACAGCCAGCTATAAGTTCTTCATTTGATTGCTGTTCAGGAGTTAGTTCTGCCAGTAATACGATGTCAGAAACATACATGCGCCCGCCAGGTTTCAGCACCCGGAATGCGTCCTTGTAGACTGCAAGTTTGTCGGGAGCCAGATTTATAACGCAATTTGAAATAATAATATCCACGGAGGCATCATCAATTGGCAATTGGTGGATGTAACCCTTGCGGAACTCAACATTTTTGAAGCCGTGTTTTTCTGCATTATTTCTGGCCTTTTCCAGCATTTCATCTGTCATGTCCACGCCAATGACTTTTCCGGACTGGCCCACCTTTTTGGCTGCCAGGAAACAGTCAAATCCTGCTCCTGAGCCAAGATCCACAACAGTCTCGCCCTCATTGAAAGTTCCAAGTGAAATTGGATTGCCGCATCCAAGGCCTAGATTTGCCTCTGGCACAAGGTCCATTTCTTCCTGGGAATAGCCAATGGCAGCAGAAATTTCCTCTGATGTTGCATCCTTACAACCGCACTGGGTTGTGCAACAGCCAGAATCATTCTTGGCAACCTTTGCATAATGCTTTTTCACTACCTGGGTGATTTCGATATCCTTGGTCATACTGGCCATATAATTTTTCAAATATTTATAACAATACCCTATTATATCTAATCCACATTATATCAATTGATGAACGTCATAATGCTCATGGGCAGTGTCATAGGTTTCGCGCCTGCGCTTTTCCTTATCTGGTTCTGTCTTCACAAGTATGCCTATCCCTACGTTCAGGGCTCACTTTTTGAGGACCGCCGAGTCTTTTTCATGCTGGCAGTTGGAATGGTGGCTGGCTCCCTGATTTTCGTACTGGAGCTTATGCTGTATCCCATGTTCACCACTGATGAGAATTTCTATTTTGTCATGTTCATTTTGATTTATGTGCTGGCCTTTCCACTATTGGAGGACCTGGCAAAATTTATCCTTCTGAACTTTAAAGGTTACAGGGGCAGATTTGACAGCACATTTTACGGTGTGGCCCTTGGAGCAGGGTATTCTGCAACAGCAATCATCGGTTATATTGTAATTGACCTGGGCACTACTTCTGGCTCCATTGATTTACTAACCTGGCTAGGGCTATTATTCCTGTCTATTGCCACATGTCTTATTCATGTTTCAGTTGGTGCAACAATCGGCAGTGCCACTGGCCAGAATCTAGGTATGCGTGGAATACCTCTGGCAGTTATACCCCATATGCTGTTCAATATGCTCATGTTCCCGTGGTTTATTTATGACCAGATATGGTATTCCATTGTTCTGGCACTTCCATTGGCCCTTATCATCTTCTGGGGGGTTTACACAAAGACAATTCCAGAATGCCTTCCCCAGGAAGTTCAAAAGGAGATGCGAAGGGACAGCAGAAGGAGGGTGAGTGATTGAGCGCAAAACCACTGCCTCCGCCACCACCGGGATACAAGGCCCCTGCACCAAGGCCAGTACAGCAGCCCACCACTCAACAGCCTCCAGTACAGCAACCCAGACCGCAGCAAAACAGAAAAAGCCGTGCTGGCGCAGCAATTGCCATTCTTATTGTTCTTCTATTATTGTTCATGCTTCTGTTCTCACCACTTGGCCCAATGTTACTTGGCCCCCTCATGGGCAATACCTACACAGCCAGTTCCTCTTTTACCCTGACAAGGACAGTTGAAATAAATATTGACCAGGGGGATATCCAGTTCACCTGCGACCTTCCGGTTCCAGAAGATTTTACAACCAGCCAGGGCAAGGCCCAGGAGATAATTTATGTTGACACATTACCTGCTGCCAGCCAGATTTCAAAATATGGTGGGGATTGGATAGAGTGGACCGGCGGCGGAACCGGCCAGATACAGCTTGCAGCTTCATATCAGGCCAAAGTAAATACAATAATCTGGGACATTGACAGCTCCAATTCAGGCATGGACAGTGATATTCCATCTAGCATGGATTATCAATTAGGTAATGAATGGGAAATAACAGATGTCAATGGAAATCCCATAGGTGAATACAAGATATGGCCAGAGCATTCAACAATTCAAAATCTCGCAAGTTCCCTGACCATAAGTTCAGCAACAGTCTATGAGAATGTGAAGAGCATCTACAGTTATGTTCGGAGTAATGTGGCCTACCAGACATTGAGCGGTAGCGAGCCAAAACCATGTCTTCGCACATTGGCTGATGGCACCGGGGATTGCGATGACCAGTCTATTCTGCTAATCTCATTGTGCAGGGCAGCAGGTATTCCATCATGGCTAGCCTTCGGGACTCTGTATGACTCAGTAAGCGGAGATTGGGGCCCTCATGCATGGGCTGAAATTTATATTCCAATGGCCAGCGGCGGCCACGAGGAAGTAACCATCGACCCTGCAAACGGTGATTTTCTTGTGAGGAAATGCAATCGCCTGGAAGAGTGGAAATCTGATGGTGATGGAGAACATCTGGATGATTATTATCATTTACTTACATATAATTATACCACTGTTGGAAATCAGCCGGAACCTGTGGTGGAACTGACTGAATCTTATAATGGAAGTTACACTGGCTCAGGAAGTATTACTGGTTCTATTCTACTTATGATACCTCAGAATAGGACTCTGATTTAATAGGTTTTATAGAATTATTTCTTGTTCCGACCAAAGAGTGAGAAACCTTTCTTTCGCTTGCCTCGTTCTTCTATCTTTTCCAGATCTGCATATAAATCCTTTTTAAAAATTGGAGTCTGGTTTGTAGGAGCAAAAATCTTGCTGGCACTGGGACTGGACCCCATTAAAGAGCCATCTTTTTCCTCCTTGGGCTTTGCCTTGCCATTGCCTTCTATCTCACTCATTCTTCTCCTCCTGATACGAAGCAGGTCTCTCATTAGCCTAGGCTCATCTCTTATTAGGAAAATAGGTAATCCGAAGTTTATATACCTTGTCAGACGGAATATTTTTTTGTGAATAAATTCTGATTATTTATTACAATAGTGACAAAGCTTGACATGATTTGAATCAGGAAATGAAGAACATAGCAATTGGAAAGATTATTAAAGATGGGCACAATCCCCGGATTCATGTTCAAGGACATATCCGAGATAATGAGCCAGGAATTTGATGGCAAGGAAGTTGAAATTAGAGGTTGGATATGGAGGACCAGAAGCAGTGGCAAGATTGTTTTTGCCACAATCAGGGACCCCAGCGGAGTCATCCAGGTGACTGTAAAGAAGGGCAATCTGCCAGAAGAGCAGTTTGATGATGCAGTCAAGGCACTTCTGGAAAGCTCGGTTGCTGTAACCGGCACTTTGAAAGCAGATGACCGGGCTCCTGGCGGCTTTGAGGTTCAGGTGACTGGATTTGATGTTGTGGGATTTGCAGATGCATATCCAATTCAGAAGGACCAGAGCGAGGAATGGCTTCGTGAAAACAGACATCTCTGGATACGCTCCAGGAGAATGAGCGCCATAATGAAGGTTCGGAGCACAATGACCGGTGCTATTCATGAATTTTTCAGAAAAGAAGGGTACTATGAGTTCACACCTCCAATATTCACGCCAAATGCTTGCGAGGGCGGCGCAACCCTCTTCGAGGTCAAGTATTATGATAAAAAAGTCTACCTGACCCAGACATGGCAATTATATGCCGAGGCAATGATTTTCTCCCTGGGTAAAATATACGATATGAGCCCTACATTCAGATCCGAGAAAAGCAAAACTTCTCGCCATTTAACTGAGTTCTGGATGGCGGAAATGGAGGCTGCCTGGCTCACCTACCATGATGTTATTCAGGTTGCCAAGGATGAAATTAAATTTATTATTCGTAAAATACTGGACACAAATGCGGCTGAACTGGAATTTCTGGAGGTTGACACTGAAATGCTGGAGGCCATGATTAAAAAGGAATGGCCAACCATAACCTATACCGAGGCATTGAAAATACTCAAGGAAAAGGATGGCATGGACGTGGTTTGGGGCAAGGACCTCCGGACAATTGAGGAAGAGGCCATCATGAAGCATTTTGATACTCCTGTTGCTGTTGTGGAATATCCAAAGGAAGCAATGGCATTCTACAAGCCCGTGAAGGAAGATGCTGATGCTCCTGGCCCTGTTGCCAAGTGCTTTGATATGCTGGCTCCAGATTGTGGTCTTGAGATTGTTGGCGGCTCTGAAAGGGACACAGACATCAATGCGCTAAT
>DAOVXH010000069.1 GCA_030636255.1 Methanomassiliicoccales archaeon | reverse complement strand
GTATCTATTGCTATCTGGCTGTCTATGCTTCCCACAGTAAATTCTCCGCGCCAGGGATAAAGGGTCATTGCCACTGTCAGTGTCTCTGGATATTAAAAATAATCGTTTTTCACATAGCGGTAGACTTATTAGTTCAATTCAACATTATCATAGGAGTTTGGAGGCGAAGGGATGAAGAACCTTGGACCAATTATGAAAATGACAGTAGTAATATTGTCAATGTGCCTGTTTTTGCCAGCGACTGTGATGTCCATGGATATTGGGAACGAGGTTATGGCAGGTGCTGGAACTTTCAGGATTGCAATGCAGGACGATTTGAAAACCTTGAATCCACTTACTGCTTCTGATTCCTGGACCTGGAATGTACTTGAATGGCTATATGATGAGCCAATGTACATCAACCCTGAAAATGGGGAAGTTATCCCGTTCATTGCAGTTGGCTCGGCTAACATATCTACAACCATTGGTGCAGGTGATTTGGATTGGGCTGATTGTGACACTGGTGTTTTTGAATTCACACCAAAATCTACATGGGGATGGGAAGATCCAGCAAGCGATGTAGGTGAGGTAATAATATTCTATGATTTCAACAATGTAACCTTCCATGATGACACCCAGATGGACATAAGGGATGTTATGTTCTCATTCCATGCCGATGCCCAGTCTGGCAATCCTTCAATGAACTGCCTCAAAGATAATGGTGGCGATGCAGGTTCCAATTATTCCACTGACGGCTGGCTATGGATATCCAATGTCTGGGAAAGTGGTGATGGTAAGCAGGCAGCCCTGAAATTCATTCTTCAGGAGCCATATGCTGATTTCTTCACAGATACATTGGCTCCTCTATTGCTACCTTACCATATCTGGGGCTACACGGTATCTGGTCAGGATATTGATGACGCCAAGATATGGTGTGACCCGGGATATATTCCTGGTGCTGGTGATGCGTGGGATCTTAGCGATGCCCAATCATGGGATAATAATCCACCAATAGGAAGCGGCCCATTCGAATTTGACAATTGGCAAGTCGGTCAATCTTCAACAATAACAACCTGGCCAGACCATTTCTACAGACCAGGTTATAATTATACTGATTATTGCTTGGATATGGAGGGCGTAACATATGCCAGATTACCGGAGATTGACGCCATGAATTTCAAGATATACAAGACGGCAGAACAGGCAATTCTTGCATTGAGAAATAATGATATAGATTATATTGCCTGGCCAGTGCCCCCTACATTTATTCAAGAACTGAGCAATGAGCCTGGCGTATCGATTCAATTCTCTCAAGATCCAAGCTTTTACTACATGGCATATAATATGAGGCAAGAATCCTTTGGATATGATGATGCTGCATCCTTCCCTTATGCTCCGGCAGATGACCTTGGAAAACCCCTTAGGGAAGCAATCGCACATTGCATTGACAAGGAGAGAATTGTGGATGTATTATTACAAGGATTTGGTGTTGAGGGTGACGGTCCAGTAAACCCACTGAGCAGCTGGTACAATGATTCCCTTCCGCAATATGAATTTGACCCGAATGAGGTAATAACCATACTAGAAAATGCAGGATACCAAAAAACAGATGGCCCAGTCTCTACCCCTGGCCCAGGCAACTGGTGGCTGAATCCAGATGGAATTCCAATAGGAAGTGCTGCAGGTGGAAGGATTGAGATTCTTACGCCCCCGGCGGACTATGACCCAATAAGGGCCCAGGCCGGTCTCATGATTGCTGCTCAACTTCAGGCTGTAGGAATTTATGCAGAATCAATTGCAATGGACTATGGTTCAATTGCAAATCGCATAGATGTGAGAGATTTTGATATGTATATTTTGGATTGGGATATCAAAAGCCAGCCTCCAAGTTACATGTATGATTTCTTCCATTCCAGCACTGTCCAGTATGGTTTGAACCATCCTGGCTATATGAACGAATCATATGATGATGTAATCGACAATGCCTCAATGACCAGCAATTCTACAGAGCGATTACAGCATGTCAAGGATGCCCAGGCATCTATTTCCTATGATTTACCAATTGATGTTCTTTATTATCGTACGAATATCGAAGCATATCGCTCTGACAGATTTGTTGGCTGGGTTGTGGATGATTATGGTACAATATTCAACTGGCAGACTATCTTGAACCTTCGAGTGCCTTCAGCCACCAGGTTGACTGCTACATTTGTAAGCCCTCCATCGGCCATGGAATCCAATTCATCTGGCATAATCACAGTCCTGGTAAGGGACCAGGATACTGTGCCTGTAGAAACAGCCCATGTAAAATTGGACTGTACTGGTGGTTCGTTTAGCCCTACCGAGGCAAACACTACTGCTACTGGTAAGGTAATGGTGACGTTCTGGGCACCCTATGTGCCCCCTAGCGACATTGATGGGGTTAAAGTGTTTATTGAGATTGAAGTAGCCACGAAAGATGGATATGACCAGGCACCACCAGAGTTCACGGTAATAACAATTTATCCTGCTAGCGTTCCGTATCTTTCTGCGTCTATAGTCATTGATCCTGACAATATTAATGATGTTAATGGTGCAATACCTGGATTCACCAATGCAGAAGTTACTGTGGTTGACCAGAACGGCGACCCAGTGGAGAATGCACTTGTTACTCTTTCGGATTCTCCAAACTTAATGGACATATCTCCTTCATCTGCTTTAACTGATATTAATGGAGAGGCAACTTTCACAATAACATCTACTGACCTTCCAGAAGATGATGATTTAATTGATGAATTTGATATAGACGTACTGGCCAATCTTACTGGATATGCAAACGGTTCTGCTTCTGCGAACCTATGGGTTGTTGACAAGGATAATGTTGTTCCAACTCCAGTAACCAAAATTACAGGCGTCGCTGCAGTCAATATTCTCAACACATCAGCCAGAATAGTATGGGAAACAGACCAGGCAGGAGATGGCACGGTTAATTATTCTACAAGTTCGGATTTGACATCCAATACCTCTGTTTACAGCTCAACAATGACAACAATTCATGCAATCACTCTCTTTGGGCTTACTCCAGACACCACATATTATTATGAGGTCAGCTCATCAGATGATTATGGCAACTGGATAACCGAGAAAAGCAATGAAAATACAACCTATATGTTCACAACCCTACTTGTCAATCCGCCTGTTTCTTCAGAGAACTGGAGCACTCCTGTACAAATTGGCGCTCCTGTCTTATATCTTGCAGATGCCTATGACAACAATCTCATGGCCTACAGCAGGTCAGATGTAAGCACCTACAGCAATGACTATGGAGACAGCTGGAGCGGCACAACTGAATTCAGCGGCAGGGTGGAAATGTATGAAGATATGGTTTATCGTGTGAATCAGTCTGGTACTTCGATTCTCTTTTCAAAAAGTACTGATTTTGGAGAGACATGGACTCCAACCATAAACGTTTTTGATATTCTTGGCAGTAATGATGGGGGCTATGGAATCAATTATTATGAATCAACGCTTTTTGTCTATTCCCATGATAACTCGATGATAGATTATGCCATCAAATTGTCAATAAGTGAGGACAATGGTACGACATGGAGTGCACCGATTATTGTGGATTCTAATCTTATGATGGGCGACCCCACCATAAGCGATATTGCTTATGCCAATGGAAAATTGTACATGACATATTTCAACATGAATATGCCGTTAGATGATTTTGATGATTATCAAATTATCGTCATAGAAAGTTCAGACATGGGCGAGACTTGGGTAAATCGTACGGTTGTTGCCACATCCGGCTTATGGCCGCAAATCGCGGCTGACGGAACTACAGTCCATCTTACTTATCTGGGAATAGATAGTGAACTCGTGTTTTCATTGAAATACACTAATCTACTGAGTGGAGAAGACTGGTCTACTGTTCAGACAATCGGTCCAATGGATAGTATAACAGATCCCACGGCACAACACACCCTTGTTGCTGATTCTGGAAGGATATATGCCGGGTATCTGGACTATCATAATAATGATTTAATTGACGATGAATACATATTGCACATAACCAAAAGTCTAGATAACGGTGAAACCTGGACAGACATGGGCGATGTTACAGGAAGCACAAACAATGCAATGTATCCCTCTCTGCTCATATCTGGAGAAAGGCTGCACTTCATATGGTCTGACTTCGGAAGCTCAAGCTGGGGCAGCTGGGACGATGCAGTTACCATGTACAGATATATTTTGCTGGGGAATGAAACTGGAGACGGTGGCGGTGATACTGGCGGAACTGAAACAAATAACACTATTCCAGAAATTCTTACCTGTTCACCAGAGGGCCAGGATGTCCCTGTTGATTCCAGCATAACAATAACTTTTGATACTTCAATGAACGAGGCATCGGTAGAACAGGCATTCTCCATATCTCCAGATGTGGACGGCACCTTTTCATGGGGCGCCAATGGAACTGAAATGACCTTTACTCCATCATCGAATCTCACAAAGAATTCCACGTATATTGTGGTCATCAATGGCAATATTGCCAAGAGTCTGGATAATAATTCACTGGATATTTCACCTGATGATTTTGCATGGTCATTCAAAACCTGGCTCGATTATGATGATGACGGCCTTCCAGATTCCACAGACCCGGATGATGATAATGATGATGTGCCAGATGATGAGGATGATTTCCCACTGGACGAAACCGAGACCACAGATTCCGATGATGACGGCGTAGGAAACAATGCAGATGACGACGATGATGATGACGGCTTCCTTGACGAGTGGGAAGAGGAACTTGGCACCGACCCACTGGATGATTCAGAATCACCACTTGATACAGATGGAGACGGCAAACCAGATGGCGATGCCACAAACTCTGAAGACTGGATGGACAGAGACGATGATGGCGATGGCACATCTGACCCCAAAGATGCATTCCCGCTGGATGAAACCGAGACCCTAGACTTGGACGGTGATGGAATAGGAAACAATGCCGATACCGATGATGATGGCGACGGCGTTCCCGATGACATTGACGCAAATCCCAATGACCCGGAAATTGGCGAGGTGCCAGGTGCTTCTGGAGGCATTGACATGTTTATGTTTGTAATTGTTATTATTGTGATTGTAGGAACCCTTGCAGCTGCCCTGCTCATGCGAAAAACTCCCGAGCCAGTACCTGCAGAGCCAGAAGTCATTCCAGATGATATTGTCCCTGAGTCAGAACCAGTTGCAGATATACCTGAAGTAGTTCCAGAGCCAGTAGTGGAAGCACCAGAGACTCCACCAGAGACTCCACCGGAATTCAACAATGAATAGGTAATCCAGAAAGTTGAGGCTGCCTACAAGGAAGGCCGAATAACCGAGGAGCAGTACCTTCAAAATATGGCTAAATTCAAGAAATAATGTAGAAACCGTTATATATCCAATCATTATCGTCAACCTGATAACATGGCAAAAAAAGATGGCGCAGGCTTCCACTCGGCAGCCGGTCTTATCAGATACTTCGACGAAGAGGACGAGAAATCATTAAAGGTTTCTCCATACATAGTGATAGGTATGTGCGTTGGCTCAACCATTCTTGTTACCTTTGCTACCTGGTACTGGCCAGTTTGAGTTTGGGCCAGAAGCCCAAACAAAGTTTTTAGATTATAGCTTACAGATTTCAGGTAGCCTAAGCCATAGGCCCTGACAATAATCATTTTATTAAATAAGGTCGAAACCAATAAATATCTGGATGAGTCTTATCTGATTGATGTCAGCAGTGCCTATTGTAGTTACCCTGCTTTTTGCTCTGGGGCTCAGCGCCCTGACCATGCCCTGGTTCATTCGTAAGATGAACTTTAAAGGCCAGATGGTAACTGATTATTATAAATCTGATAAACCGCCAATGGCAAATAATGGCGGTATTTTAACACTTTTTGTGGTGTTCATAACCATTATTGTGGTTCCACTGATATTCAGGCTTCTTGTGAAATTTGAGATGGAGTTTCCCAGAACATTCACAGATGCAGATACCGCAATACTCATGGTGGTGCTTCTTTATGCCTTCTATGGTGTGCTGGACGATTACATAGATGTTGGCCGTTTTTCCAAAATTATTATTCCGCTGATGTTTGCCTATCCCTTTGTTATTGTCCTAAGCGGCTGGAACCCCTGGGTGCCCTTTGGAGGAGAAATATCTCTCTCAAGCTTTGACATAGCCTTTGGCAATCTAGGAACCCTTACTGGCTCCATGATGTTGAGGTATCTTATTGTGCCATTTTACATAATGGTGGTTGCCAACCTGAAGAACATGCATGCAGGCTTTAATGGCCTCCAGTCTGGCACAGCCCTAATCATCCTCTCATTTTTACTATTAAAATCAGCAGTTGACAGCAACTTTGAAAATATTTACACAATCGCTGCCCTAACCGGGGCCCAGGTAATGTTCTTCTGGCATAACAAGTACCCGTCAAAGATTCTGGAGGGCAATATAGGTTCACTGGCCGTGGGGGCTGCCATTGGCGCAGGTTTCATTGTCCAGCATTACATATTTGCAGGAATGATTATGTTAATGCCCCATATAATCAATTTCATCATGTATGTGTACTGGCGCATAATGCACAGGCGTCACCCGGAAGATGAAAGATGGAAAATAGTCAAGTTTGGCAAGGTCAGGGAGGACGGGACATTAGAAGTTCCCAATCGACTGACGCTCAAATGGGTATTGCCATATCATTTCCGAATGACCGAGCGCCAGGTTGTTTATTCCATGTATGTTTTGACACTTGGATTCTGTATTGTCGGCCTTTTCGTGCCGGGATAATTAATTTTATATGTTCCCACAGGCCTATCCCCTGTATAAGGTGAAGAATATGGCTGAAGGTAGGATAAGAACATTTGTTCATGGGCTGGATTCGAGAATGGAGGGAGGAATCCCTGAGAATTATATCACTCTGATTTGTGGAAGAGCTGGCACAATGAAGTCAACTCTTTCCTATTACATACTTTTCAATAATGCCAAGATTAAGAAAAAGAGAGGAATATATGTTACTCTGGAGCAGTCCAGAGTTAGTCTACTGGAGCACATGATAAAGCTTGGTATGGACCCCCGTACTCTCTCAGATTCTGGAATTGTGGTAATTGACATGACTCGCCTGAGAAAGGAGACAAAATCCAAGGCTTCGGGAGAAGATATAAATTGGGTAGAGTCAATACTTACAACCATCCAGACCTACAAGGTAAAATATGCATGCGACGTTTTGGTTCTTGATTCACTGGCTGCACTTTATTCCCTGGCCACTTTCAATAATCCACGTAGCGACATCTTCTTCTTTTTCGAGAAATTGAGAGAGATGGAAATGAGCATATTCATTATCTCGGAGATGCTGGACCCGGACAAGGAATTATTTGGAATGTTTGGTGTTGAGGACTTCCTGGCTGATGGAATTGTCCACCTGGATCTGGAGAAGGATGGCCGCCGTGTGAATCTGTTCCTCAGCATTTTCAAGATGAGAAAGACCAATCATGACAGAGGATATTACCCACTCCTGTTTGACGGCAATCGTTTCGAGATAATCACGGACTGATTAAATGCGAATAATCATTGGCATCTCTGGAGCATCTGGCTCTGCATATGCAACCCGTCTTGTAGAGGAACTGTATGAGCAATGCGAAATTATCCTTGTAGCATCGGAAACTGCCAAACAAATTATGGAAGACGAAACCGAGTTCAAATACAATGAACTGGCAGAACTTGCCCATGAGACATTTGATAATTATGATATGGGTGCAGACATATGTTCCGGCAGTCATAACTTCGATGCAATGGTGATAGTGCCTTGCTCAATGACAACAATGGCAAAACTTGCCTGTGGAATCGGCGACAATGTCATAACCCGTGCTGGTTCCGTGGCCCTGAAAGAACGTCGCAAGTTGATCATCGTGCCAAGGGAAACTCCAATGAGCAGTATCCAGATTGAGAACATGTTGAAATTATCACGTGAAGACGCCATCATGCTCCCTGCAATGCCAGGTTTCTACGGCCGTCCAGAGACCTCCGGGGAAATTATTGATTTTGTTGTAGGCAGGATTCTTGACCAGCTTGGTATTGAGAATGAGGTTGGGGTGCGCTGGGTATCCGAGGATTAGATTATACTTTTGGCAATCTCTTCAAAGGCTTCTTTCACGCCCTCTCCGGTTCTTGCACTAACTTCCACTGCATCATACCCATATTTCTTGATATAATCCAGGTCATATTCCGGATTTAGATCAGATTTATTGGCCAGCACTATCACTGGAATTCTTCCCATCTTGTTCATAAGTGCATTATGCCATTGAGTTAGGGAGTCTGCACTTGATTTATTGGTCAGGTCGCAGACAAGGATTGCACCATGGGCACCGGAGTAAAATGCCGGATGCAGCTGAAGAGTATGGCCAGCAATATCCCAGATGGCCAAAGTAATTTCTTCCTCTCCCTGCTCCACTGTTTTCTTCCAGGGCTTGGCTGCTGCTGTGGGGCGATAGTTCTCATGAAACTCATCATCAACAAAACGTCTAGCCAGGGCTGTTTTACCCACAGCTGAATCTCCAAGTATCACTATCTTCCTCTCGATATGAGTCATAGTTCCCCTCAACCTAAGCTAGCACCGTAGTGCTCAATTTCATATAG
>DAOVXH010000115.1 GCA_030636255.1 Methanomassiliicoccales archaeon | reverse complement strand
CAAATACATCATGTTCGGAATAATCATGGGTGCGGCAATATCCACATTCATCGAGCCAGGAGACCTTGCTGCCCTTTTCGGAGGCGCAGATGCAGGATTCTTCCAGAGCATCCCCGGTCTTGTGCTAATAGTTCTGATAGCTATTCCGCTTTTCATTTGCTCTGGTGAAGATGTGATAATACTTGCCCCACTAATCGCCATGGGACTGCCACTTGGACATGCAGTGGCCTTTGCAATAGCTGGAAATGCAATATGCATAACCGCAATACCGGTGCTCAATGCAACCTTTGGAAAGAAAGTGACAATCTTAGTCTTTGCTGCCTTCTTTGTCGGTTCTGTCGCCATTGGTCTCATTATCAACAGTATTATCTGGACCTTCGGAGGATGATTTATTATCAGAATCCGGCCTTCTCATAATTAGAAACATTGCTAATACTCCTATACCAGTGGCAATGACTGTTACAATGGAAGAATTAAGTGACCAGCCACCTGAGGTATCAGTACCTGTATCAATCTTATCTCCTATTGTTATATTTTCGCTGGCAGCTTCAGAAAGTGGAATTTCTCCCACAGAATTCAGTGCTGAAACAGCATAATAATATTCCTGACCCTGCAGTATATCAGTATCTGTGTAGGAAAAGACATTTCCAAGGGTGGCCAATTCAACCATGTCATCCAGAGTATTACCCCTGTAAACTTTGTAGCCAGTTATGGGCATTGAACCATCATCCTCTGGAGCGGTCCATTGAAGCTGGACAGAATTGTTTCCAGGAATCAAGACAAAATTCTGGGGCGCAGAGGGCACAGAAGGGGCTTTGGGAGTTGCCGAAACAATATCAGAAGCAGAGCTCTCGCCAATTGCATTCACTGCACTGACCTGATAATGATATTCCTGAGCATTGTCAACGCTGGAATCAGTATAGTTCAGGAAATTACCAATGGTGGTTAGCATCGAGAGACTGGATGCGCTGGTTCCCCGGTAAATCATATAATTTGTAATTGGAGAGTTACCTGAAGATTCTGGAGAAACCCATTCAAGGATTACCTGGCTGTCACCTGGAATTGCGCTGAGCTCTCTTGGCGCAGATGGGGCTGTTGCTGCGGCTCCGGTTATTACCTCAATTGGGCTGGTCATTGGACTCTCACCCTGACTATTGACTGCACTGACCGAATAATAATAATAGGTGCTGCCATTGGTTATGGAGATATCCTGATACTCCAGCACATTCCCCAGAACTGCCAACTCTGTGAGTGAATCTGATTGTATTCCACGAAATACCTTGTATTGGGTTATATCAGCGCCGCCATCAGAATTTGGGGCCTCCCATGATAATTGAACCCCATTGGAATCAGTAAGTCCCTGAAGATTTCGTGGAGCCCCTGGAAAAGTTATAGGAATTCCACTTGCCTCATCAGAGAGTGAGCTATCACCGGCATCGTTTACTGCGCTAACCTGATAATAATATGTGATACCATTTGTTAGGCCAGTATCATTAAAGCCATATACCTGGCCAACACTTGTAAGAAATTCCAGGCTTCCGGAGGTTTCGCCCCTGTAAATTTTGTAGCCAGTAACAGGCAGCCCACCATCATCTGCTGGTTCTGTCCAATTCAGATTTATAAAAGAATCATCGCCCAGACATTCTATATCCAGGGGTTTGGAGGGGACACTGGCATCAGTGGTCTGGATTGATATGGAGCCAAATTGCATGGTAGTTGGTGTGCACATGAGTATGTCCACCTCCTTCAATTTCAGAAATACCAGTTCCACGGCATTTATGCCTTTAATGTCTGTCTGGCCGCTGAATTTCTCGGCTCCATCAACAAGGAAAACAAGCTGGTCTCCGGTTCTCTGAAGTGTCATTGGCTTGTCTGCGAATACTGTATAATCATAATTTTCTCCGGTGGTGAATATGCTGGCCCCGTTCCATCCTCTGAGATTCAGAGACACCTCATTTGTATCATTGGATGTGTCTGCCCAACCAAATGTATAGACTGATTTTCCTGAACTATCCAGAAGTTTTACTTCCAGTCTTCCAACATTGTAATCTGTTATGTCAGCCACGCAATCAAATACCACAGTTATATCAAAATCAGAGGCCGTGGAGATATTGGCTCTCAGTGTTGGACCATACCATAATGGAAGGTCTTCATCGGCAATTGGAAATCCAGGGTTTTCAGGATACTGGTCAAAACTCAATGCCCATGCATATTCATCCACAATATCGGTTCTACCGATACCTCCTTTAATCCATCTGGCATCAAAATCATCATCAGAAAAATCATCGGTCCAAGTCTCGGCACTGGCAATATCAGAGTTCAGAACAAGAACACCAAGGGTCATGCTGAACACAAGAAAAACAATACTGGCTATACTCAAATATCGCCTTAACATCTGCATACTCCACAATAACAATAATGCATTCTGTTTATAATCTTTCCCATAACAAGTCAAGCAGCCAATTGTTCGCCCACTATCTTGTCCAGCTCCTTCAGGAATTTCTTCTTACTTTTGCTGGGTACTGTTGCTCCAGAGGCGATATCGTGACCTCCTCCAGTGCCATCAACAGCATTTCCAGCATCCCTGCAAGCAATTCCAAGGTTCACACCTGCATCAACCATGCCCCTGGGTGCCCTGGCAGAAACGTTCAGCTTGCCATCCTGGTCAGACATTCCGAAGGTTGCCTTGGATGTGTCGAATAAATAGAGTGTCCCCAGACCTGCCAGAACTCCAGCATAGGCTGTTTCCTGTGTCATGAAATGCTGTATATTTTTCATCTGCTCCGGAGGATTGGCCTCCAGTTCCCGGAGATTTGTGATTATGAACTCACGATGTTTTTTGGAGTGTTCAATTGCCTTTTCCCTTGCCTCCAGATTGCCCAGAGCAAGGGCCAGCCCAAGACCGTGCTCACCCTGCCTTGCACAGCTATTGAAAAGTGCGCTAAGCTCATCAGCATAAAGTCCCCAATCATAGAGCCAGTATCTTGTAGCTACAAGGTCGCCAACAGCATCAGGAGTTGCACCCTGTCTAAGAAGACGCAGAGCACAGGCAGAAGTAAAAAAACGCTTTTTCTCGTCATCCAGGTCACTGAGCAAACTATCTTTGTTCAGGCCCATCCATCTAAGGAATCTGGAAGCTTCGCGCTTCCTGCCGGTTATGCCCATGAAATATGGCTCTGGCCATTCGATTAATGAATCAAAAATTGTCTGGCCCCTGAGATTCGGAACAGTCTCCATTTTCAATAATTCCCGGCCAGCAGCTGCCTGGACCAGATCCTCATTATAACCCTTGTAGCCTCCAAGTCCCTGCCTATCTCCACAGGCCCCTGCCAGTGCCAGTCCAGCAAGGTTCCAATTTGCCTCATCAACAGTTATTGCCAATGCCAGGTAGAAACTGGAGCCAGATGCTTCTCTTGCCCCATCAATATTGAAAAAATGTGGATTCAGATGAATGATTTTTTCACCTTCCTTCTCTGGCTGATGATGGTCCACCACTATGACCTTGTGGGGAAATTCATCTAACATGGAAACTTTGGCGCTGCCCATATCCGAGAAAATAATTAACTGGTCTTCAGGAGTTGTTTCCCGAATTTCCTGAACTTTTTCATCGTCCAGGTTTTTTGTCAGGGTGCAATGGAATTTCAGCCCAAGGCGCTTCACCATTAGACAGCCAACTGCAGCCGCAGAAATGCCGTCCGGGTCATAGTGGGATATGATTCTCACTATACCATGATGATTCTTCAGAACTTCTGATGCCTCTTCGAGACGTCTTGCCAGACTCGCCGTGAAAGGTATTGTCGGCAAGTCCTCTGACATTACCTGCTCAGCTCCAGCTCGGCACGGTCAAGAGAGTATTTCCAGGACTCTGGAATAACGCCTTTCTTCTTGTAGTATCTTTCAAGACGCCTTATTTTGGCTTCCAGAAGATGTAGGTTTCTCTTGTTGTGAATGTCTCTGGGGTTCTGCTTCAGGTACTGGTCAAGATTTGTAACCTTCTTCAAAAGCGCACTAATGTCCTCAGGAAGCTTTTGAGATACCTTCTTCTCTTCCATTAAATCGGTAATGCCCTTTCCTATGGCCAGCTTAACGTTTGGCACGCCATACTGGTCCCTTAAAATTAAACCAATCATGGCACTGGAGTTGCCCTCTGTGGCCAATTTCACTATGATATCCTCTATCTCGGCCTTGTTCAGTGGAACCCACTTTGGGTTTTCTGTCAGGAATGGTCTCCTGGATGAGGAGCTTCCTTTCTTTCTTGCATGCATCCTTGCCATGTTCTTAACCTCCCATTGTACTGGCTGTATAAAAACTACCAGTGGGGTAGCCACCGATATGTCTTTTCGTATATAATCCTTGAGGCATACTTACTAACAAAAGCATAATAGAAAGAAAATGTTTAAATACTTACCCAATAATGAGACATTAGGAATCCCAAATGGATGAAGATGAACCACATAAACGACAGCGTTCTCCCCGCATGGAGCGGTGGAGGAAGTACGCCGAGATTTCAGATCTTGGTGCTATTGCAAGACGTTATTTTGTTATGAATGCATTTGATGGAGCATTGACCATGCTGGGTGTTGTCATTGGAGCTGCCATGTCCCATGCCACGGAACCAAGAATCATAATTATTGCCGGTGTTGCAGGCTCATTCGCCATGGGAGTGTCCGGTTACAGCGGCGCCTATATGGCAGAATCTGCAGAGCGAACCAAGGAAATAAAAATTTTGGAAAAGGCTATGTGCAAGCCAATGGAGGAGGATTCCATGCACAAGGAAGCTGCGAGATTCGCCACCCACGTTACTTCCCTGGTAGATGCAGTTAGCCCGGCAATGGCCGCCCTTATAGTCATATCCCCATACTTCATGGTGAACTTTGGATGGCTGGAAATGGGCACTGCTTTCATTGCATCTGTTGGGCTCACCCTTGCCATACTGGCTATTCTGGGAATGTACCTTGCCAAGATCACCGAGGAGAACATGATAATGCAGGGCGTGAAGATGCTAATGGTAGGTATGGGAACAGCAATACTGTGTACCCTTGTGTCTATTGGCTTAGGCGGCGAGGTTATCGTCTAGATAGATAATATTTAAAAATGACTGGCTATCAAAACTGTCAGAAATTTCACAATTCGTGAAATTTCCATTCTCACCTATAAAAAATAGCTTGCGTTCGATAATTGTACCAAACCGTATATAAATACCCCTAGACATAGTGTAGTTTAGAGGCTTATATCTATTATTCTGCCCACGTAATAGAGCCTTCCTTTCGGGGAAGGTAGCCTCCTCCATTCTTCCTAGATGTGTTATTATGAAACGGTCAAGGGTTGAATTAGCATGCGGACTTATCGTCATAGTTATTGCATTCTCTCTTGCTTTATCTGGCTTTTTAATTACCAGTGGCCAGTATATTCCACACACCAATGATTATTCTATTTATGAATTGGCTGTTCACCCGCCGATTAGCGATTATGTTTACCCTCTGGCCAATTATTCTCTTGTGAGAAACGATAATACCATCGAGCTATTCGACAGGGTTGGTATTGCCAATTTCGAATCTGGTATCGAGTTCTATGAAGGTGTAACCAATGTAAGTCACAGGGATGAATTCGGGCTTCTGGAGATCCATGAGACACCCAGTACAGTGGTCGAGTTCGAGGCCTTCCAGAACAATAGTATGAGATTTCAACTGGCAGATGAGACCGGCGCCATAAGGAAAGGAGACGCAGTTATCGTGGGAAGCCAGGATGCCAGCGGAGAGTTTGTCATGCTGGGTGCTGCAACCGCCACAATTAATGATGGAGAAGTATTGTTTGACATACCATCTGGCTCAGGAATAATATTCCGCACAGACCCGGGCAATGATTATGCCGTTGGAAGCGCAGTGGCAGACGGTCGTGTAGCCGCAGAGATGTACCTCACAGATGCTGGATGGACCATTGGAGAGGATGTGGTTTCATTCCATGATGTGGAGCTTTACACGGTCTCAGCTTCCGAAGAGGTTGTTGAGGTCCAGGCAATTGGAAATGCCGCTGGAAAAGCGGT